>CAVFEO010000031.1:0-11522 GCA_963621425.1 bacterium
ATATGAGAAAGCTCGTGAGAATTACTTTTATTTACAAAAATTTACATTTTTTTATTTTGCTAAACTTTATTTAAAACAATTAGCCTAAAATAATTGCTTTTATTTTAAAAATAGACAAAAATATGCTTATGGAAAACATAGATTATATAATACAAAACAAATTAAATGAAGTATGTAATAACGCCATAAACGCACTTGATGTTGATGAAAAAATTTGTGCTTGTTTTACTGGTCATAGACCGCAATCTCTTCCGCTTGAAAATAATGGTGATATGACGCTAGAATTTGCAAACATTGCCTACAAGTTAAAAAGTTTAATAATAGAATGTATTAACAATGGGTATACTTATTATGTAAGCGGGTTAGCACATGGTATAGATATACTTTGTGCTGAATTCGTTTTGGAGTTAAAGCAAGACTATCCCTTTATTAAACTAGAATGCGCTATACCCCACATAACGCAAAGCAGTGGCTACACTAAAAAAGACAAAGAACGCTACTTAAATATTCTAAATAAAGCAGATGTTATTACAGTTTTAAGTCAAGATTATACGCGTGGCTGTATGTTTAAAAGAAATCAATATATGATAAAAAAGAGTTCACTTTTAATTGGCGTTTGGAACGGCAAAAAAAGTGGCACAAGCAATACTATAAATTATGCACGCAAAAAAGGAATACCTTGCAAACTTATAATGTTTTAGCAAGGTTTTTTATTTTATTATATAAAATAACCCTTAAAAATAGCTAAAATTAATATTTTTAATAATAAAATTTGGCTCTTTTTGGTTTTGACCTTTTTTTGTTGCTTGCCACTTTTTGTTATGTTATTATATTTTTATAATATTACATTACTCACACGCGCGCATATGCATAGTGATTTTGGAGGTACAAATGTTTAAAACTAAAGGTAGAATAATATTTATAATTTTAAGTTTATTGTTAGTTACTTGTGCTGTAATTTTTACAACACCTATTATTAACGCAAGCGCAGAACAAGAAGGCTCTAGCACAAGTTATCGCCAGCCTCAAAATCCAACTTTTGCCTTACAAGCATATAAAACAACAAACGATTCTAATGTTTCAAGCACAATTTCTAATGGCGAATATGTTTTGCTAGAAAAAGATGAAACTTTTAGTACATACCATAAAGTTTGTTTTGATATAGAAAGTGAAAGCCGTACTACAAAGCATATTGTAAGGTTGAATATTAATGCTTACCTAAATGGTGATGCAATTAATATTGATGTTCAAAATAGATATGATAACGCTTTAATGAACATTGGTAGTTATGAAAGTTATTTGAATTTTGAAATTTCTAGGCGCGCAGAAATTACCTACCAAAATATAAGAGACGAATATGACAACCCTGTTGTTGTTGAAGATATTCAAGGCCATTATGAATTTTACTTTAGTTTAAGTTTGTATGACACTGCAAGCAAAACAACAACTGTTGAACCTGCTAATTATAACTGGTACAAATTTGAATTTACCGTTGTTGATGAAGAACAATACTCTAAAGAAGACCAATTCCCTGTTTTGTACAATGTAGATACATTTGGTGCTGTTGGTGAAGAAGAATACATAAATACATACTCTTACAAAAACACCCTTACCAATGAAATTGAATATGGTTACGCTAATGTTAAGTTTGATGCAGAACGCTTTAAACTTATAATTAACAAAGTGTTTGAAGGTAGATCTGAACAAATTCAAACTAGATTTGCATACTATGCTGACGCAACTTATCAAACATCAACACAATCAAAAACCAATTTTGCTAAACTTTTCTTTGATTACCCTAATAAAACTGTTAGTTTTAATTTAACAAAGAATTTAAACGGTTTATTTATATTTGATGAATCTAACTTTGATTATAATTCTTCAAATACAGAAAACTACACAACTCCTCTATTTTACGATTTAGGCGAATATTCTATCAACCCTTATTATCAAGTGTACCAAAACGGAAACATACTTTATGATAGTAGCACTAATAGTCCTGTAAAAATTAAAGAAATAAAACTTACTGTTTACGGCTTTAATTTAAATTATGCTTACAATTTAACAGACACTAAATACTTTATTTCTTTTAAAGCAAATAATGATGTTTTGACCACAGATTTTACAGACATATCAAGTGATACAAGTGGTAATGATAGTACAAAAATTGCCAATCTTACCATTCCTAGCACAAACCAAGCACCTGTTTGGTTTAACTCTCAGGTAGGCGTATTAGATAGCATTAAATTCTACCACGCACAAACTAAAACTCAATTCTTTAACAATAGTAGCACTATTACGGTTAATGATGTTTTAAATGATGCTCTTTTATCTAACCCTGAATATACTTGGACTAATGTAAACAAAAATTATTACTTTACTCTATCTGGTTATTATGCAGTGGTTTGTTCATACAAATTCGCATCAACTTCAGACCAAAAATATAAAGTGTTCTTATTCCAAATTAAAGCAGACACACCTAGTTTTGCATTAAAAGTTGCAAGCACTAATGAAGAATTAGTAAGTGGCGGTTTTACAAAAGATAATGTTTATGTTGAGATGTCTAAAGAAGGCGAATTTGATAGCATTGTTAAAGTAGAATATGCTCTTAATACTAACTATTCTTCTACATTTACAAACTACACTCCTTTTACCGCTAAAAAAGAAGGAGTAACTGACTATACAGTTTTTTCAACTCAAGGTAAATACAGCATTAAAGTAATGTTTGGTAAACAATCTACTTCATTCTACACATTCACTATTGATAAAACTGATATTTCTAATTTTGTTAAGGCTTACGCTTTAAGACAACAATCTGCAACTAAGTTTGTTGCTGGCGCAGATATAACAAATTCTACAATTACAAAAGAAAACTTTACTGTTATTATTCAAGAAAAACCAAGCAAAGCAGAAATAACAGCAAAACTTATAACTGTGGATATTCAATCTTATGAACCTAATCAAACAGAAGCGTACACCACTAATGATAACAACCAATATATAAATTCAAGATATAGAGCTACTTATGCTTCTAGCCCAAACAGTTATAATAATATAACAAACAACACAACAAGTTATGTTGATAATAGATATGTATTCAAAGAACATAAAATATACATTTTTGAAGTAAGCGATAAGGCTGGATATTCTTATGTTCACATTGTGTATTTAGATAAAGCAAACGCAAATATGTTGCAATACGATTCTAATAATACTTTATTAGATACAAACGAATACAATATTGTTTCTAGCAAGACTAAACTTTTGTGGTCTAACAATAAAGCTATTGAATTTATTGATAAAAACACATTGAGAAGTGAAGATTTAGCAGCATATAACAGAAATAATTACGCAATGAATTTACTTGCAAATAATAGTTATTTTAAATATAACGCTACAACTTTCTTATTGCTTGTACCAATTAAAGAAGTTAAGATTACTTCTACAGATTTAAATGGACAAATTACACCTAATGTAAGCGGAGACTTGTATACTGCATACAAAAACAGTTCAAGTTTTACTGTGTATGGTTTAAAACAAGAAGCCATTGATGATGCGGTGCCTACAACGCAACAAAATATTCTTAGTGGCGAAAAGATTTATACTATAACAATTATAGACCAAAGTGGTATTAATACTAGTTACTCTATTGAAGTTAATATGGATAAATCTTTAGGTAAAGCATACACAACTAATGATGGTTCATTAAGCGGATACAAGTATAAAATGCTAAACCGTGAACGCGCTGGAAGTTTAGATTATTTGATTTTTGAATGGAAAGATGATGATATTGATAGCCCTTACGCTATAAAATCTATAACTTATGAGTTCTACCCTATAACTTACAATGAAACAGAAACTTTCCCTTATGCAAGCGTTGCTACAAAATCTGGTGATTTGCTTGTAGATAAACAACTTAACGCTGGTGATGGAATGTATTATTCTATGCCGTTAAACACTACAACCGTTAAGTATTATGAATATAACAGCAACAATATTTTAGAACAAAGACAAAAAATAGCAACAGAAGCCGGTAAATATGTTATTACAAGAACTTATATGGGTTCTAGCAATGTAGAACAAGATATTGATGCCAAAGGCGACAAACTTGTAAAACAATACATTTTCTATGTAGATAGAAACCCTATTATAGATTACCCACAAAGCGATTTAGTGCCTGAAAACGAACTTGACTTTGTTTTAGGTGGCGGAATTAAATTGCTATTTGGTGAAGAAGAAAAAGAATTTAATGAATTTTATAGAGAAAGTAGCACTTCTTTTGATGTTGAATATGCTCAAGATTTGTCTTTAACAACTGTTCACTTTACACTAGAAAGCAACTTGTTACCTATTAAAATTCTAATTCCGCAAAACAAATATAGTATTGTAGATGGTAATAATGCAACAACTTACAACAATACACCAAAAACATTTACCCTTGTTGCAACTTTAGAAAAATTTGATTCTAGCAGGCAATTTGTAGAAGAAATTATATACAACCAAGATTATGTACTTAATCCTCAAGTAAACGAAAACGGCTTTTTAGACATTGCAAGCATTGATAAGGCTGGACTTTATTTGCTAAAAATTAGAGATAATAGTGTTGACCCTTGCGACCAAGTTACACCAAATTTGCAAAGTTACAACTATTTTGCTTTTTATGTAGACCTTTCTGGCCCACAAGCGAATTTAATGTCTAGCAATAACGAAGCAACTGTTGCTGGTCGTGCACCACTAAGTATGACTATTTCTGGTAACTCATTTATTTATGTTCCAGACAAAGAAGTTGTGCAAAGTGTTAAAACTACATATAGGAATTTAGATAAAAATAATCCTAACCTATCAACGCCATTTATTGCTCCGACAAATAATCGTTTTGACTTTGTTGGAACGGTAACACAAAAATCGTTAGATATTATGGACGGCTTGCAAATGAGGCAATACCGCTTTGAAATAACATATAAAGACGGCGGAACTTCTGTGCAGTATTCTCCACTATATTCTGATTATAACAATTACACCACACTTACAAACGGAAGTGCAACAAAAGATAATTATATTGTTCTATCTTTTGATGAACCAAGTGAAGATTACCTAGCAAGTATTGACTATAACGACATTAAAGTTGTTCGCTATGAAAAAACTAATGGTGTTTATGGTAAACCTGTAGAATTAGAATACAAAAAAGATTTTGTTTTACAACAAAGGTTAAACCCTGCAAACAACAAGTTAATGTATACAATTCAAGTATTTGCCGTTGATGAAGATAATCCATCAAAAGAGTACAAATTTGAAGTAACCTATCACTTTATTGGCGACAGCAAAAACTTCCAAACTGTAAAAAACGGACAAACAGTTTCTTTCTATTCTAACACTAAAACAGTGTATTTAGATAAAACTGCGCCAACATACAACATTAACCGTCTTGCTAATTTAGATGTAAACTCAAGACAATTATCTATAAACAATAAACCTGCATTTACATCATCTTATTACAAAGATAGCAATAACACATATTATTATGCAAATGTGAGTGATTTTGATTATGCTATTGATTCTAGTTTTGTTTTCACTAGACCATTAAATGCTCAAAATGCTTTTGATACACAAGAAGGAAACAAAATTTATTACAGAAAATATTATAAGTATGAAGAAGATAAATACGATAATTATTCTAAAAATCAAGCATATCAAGCAATTGTTCCTGGCGACCCTGACTTTGTAAGCGGAACAAGTGCACGCTTAAAGTTTAACCCTCAAAGTCCATTATGGACTGCATTTAAATCTGGATACGGAACAAGCACAACAGATTTTGCTCATAGTTTTATTGCTCAATTAACCACACAAACAACTTTAGATAGTGACTTATATGGGTATTATGAAATTATAGAAGTTGATGCTGTTGGCAACCACACAATTTACACTGTATTGTATGATGGTGGCAACCCTACATTTACATTTAATTACAACACTAAAGACACTTCTGGTAAAGAAGATTCTTTCCCTAGCAAAAATGGAACAGAAACAATTAATACTGTAAGCAGTTATAACGACATTACTTTAACAAGCATTAACACTTTAGATGCTTGGTATACAATTTCTGTAGATACTTCTTATTTAGTTATTAATGTTACCCCTACAAGTGATATGGCTGATGTTTTAAACAGGTTAAACCAAGCCTTAAACCGTGGTAACAATAAATATACGCTAACAATTACTAATAGATTTACCACATCTAACCCAACTACATCTGTTGATATTTACATTAGTTTTTCTATGGACACTTTCTCTGTTTACGCAAGTTCAACTGCAGTTGATGATAATTATACCGTAACTTTTGAAAACGATAAAGAAGGTTTATTTATGACTTCTGCAAAAGTTGAAAAGTTTAATGCAGAAACGAAAAAGTTTGAAGCATATGTTAATGAAGACGGAAAGTATGTAGACTCTACTGGCAAAGAAATAATTGTTAATGCTAAACTTGATGGTGCTTCTAGAGTATACTTGTTCACTGCTGGTATTTACAAATTTTATATAGAAGATAACTTTAATTATGGCGATAATGCAACAATTGTTACACTAAATGTTGGAGATAATGGCACAAATTATTCTTTTGCTTATGTAGAAAACCAAAAAACTTTATATCAAGGAAAAGTTTATACCCCTTATAATGTAACTCTTACTGCAAACTTAGAACGCTACACAATAAACGCTACAAGAAATGGAACAAATATTGATATAACATCTTCTCCTATTATTTTTGAAGCCCCTGGAGAAAGCGTTGAAGCCAATATGTTAAGCGGTGGCGAATATAAGTATGTTGTTACTGTTTTAGATAATGTTACTGGTGAAGAAATTGTTGAAGAATTTATTATTTACAATATATTCCCTGCAGTAAGCGCTAAAAACAGCAAAAACGAAAATATGGATAAGTTGCTAGCAACTGATAAAGATAAGGTATCTTCATTCACATCAGATTCTGTGTATGTTTCTTACGCATCTAGTGGCTACACATTTAACTATACATTCACCCTAAATAGGTATGAAAACTTAAATTCTTCTACCCCAGTGCAAACTTCAAGCGTGGGCGCTAGCGGATTTACCGCATATGTAAAAGGTGCTTATGAACTTATTATTAAGAACAACACTTTAAAATCTGAACGCAGAGTTTACTTTGTAATTAGAGAAAATACTATATCAATGTATAGCGTATCTGAAAAATTACCAAACGAATCTTTAAACGAATTAAGCCCAGCCGAATCTTTAATTGATTTAACTGGTTACAGAACAATTATTAAAGAATACTTATCAAATAATGGTAAAGAATACAACTTTGGTTCTACACTAAATGTTAAAAATTACTTCTCTATTTATGACTTTGAAGTTACTGTTGATGGCGACAAAGGTCTTAAAACAAACTGGGGTAAAACTGAAGAAGAAATTCTTTATACAAATACCAGTGGAAATACAACAAATAAAACATATATTGTTATAGTTTACGGTAATTCGCCTTATAACTATTTAGATGTTTTTGCACTAACAAAAGTGTCTTCTAATTCAAGATTTTTACAAACTTTAACTTACTCTTATACAGAAGAAGTTACAAATGAAGAAACTGGAGAAAAAACTACATCTAATGTTTCTGTTGATGTTCCAACTTCTGCATTTGATAATGTGAATATTTATACAAGCCCAGTTAAAATTTCTTGGCCAAGTTATTTTGAAGTTTCACAAAATAAGGTTTATATGACTTACACCTTTAATGGTAAAGACATTGGCACAGTTAAACCTTCTAACGCAGATATTACAAGCATTACATTTACAGATGATGGCGTATATAAACTTAAATTTACAGATTTAGCCGGCAATAAAATGATGTTTGGCGAAGGTTTGTATAGCGAATTTACAATAACACTTAAGAGCATTGTTGCAACTCTTGTAAATGATAAAGAACCTATTTATGGTGCAGTTTATAACAACAAAGCAACATTTAGTGTAATTGACCCATCACTTTATACCCAATTAAATGTTGATGTTTATATTAATGGCGTTTTGCAAAAGAATTCTAAAATTTCAAAAAATGTTCCTACCCTTGTGTTTGAACAAACTGGTTTTTATAAGATTTTAGTTAATGGTTCTATAAGAACTAACACCTCTACTGTTAAAACACTTACTACTAAAGAAGTTGTATTTACAATTATAAACCCTAATGAAAGCAAGTTTGCTTATGAATTTGCGAGCATTAATGGTTACGAAATAACTAAAGTTACTCGTAACGGATATGATATTACAAACGAAATATCTAATAATGCGGGCATTTATAGTTTAGTTTTAAGTGATGATATTAATGGTATTGGTAAATATAACATAACAGTTCACGCAGAATTTATTAATAGTTTAAGAGAAGCCGAAGACTTTAGTTTTGATGTTTGGATTAACGATAAAACCCCTAGCTTAAATGTTAATACTAAACGAAACGAAATTAGCGTTGCACCTATTGTTATTACATTTAACCCTAAAGCATTATATGAACAACTTGGAGCTTGCAAAATTATAGTTGGAAGCCAAGAATATGCAATAACTGCTAGTGAAGCTATGGATGCAAGCAACAAAACACTTACAATTAACTATGCAGGCACTTATTACATTACACTTTTAACGGAATCTGGTAACATTATATCTATTTATAAAGTTACAAAACAAGACCCATTAAATGCTCTATCAATTATATTAATTGTTGTAGGCTCTATTGCTGTAATTGCAATAATTTACTTGTTCTATAGATTAAGAGTAAAAATGAAAATTAAATAATATTAAAAAAAGGGTTAGCGACATTGCTAATCTTTTTTTGTTTTACACATACTATTATTATGGCATATTATAATTATCACGCAATTATAAAGCGCAAAATTTTGTTAAATAAACTAATTAAAGCAGAATTTGTTAGCGCATATAAAAAAATAAAACCAGCACTAGTTTTATATTTTAATGATGAGTCTATTTACCCAATAAGAGAGCATAAATTTAACGAATACTTGCCATTAATAGAAAAACATTTAAAATAAAAAACAGCGATTAAACCGCTGCTTTTTTATTTACTCTTTTTATCTTTTTCTTCAAAATACTCTTTGCACTTTTCAATTAGCAAATCTGCATCTACTCCATGAATATCTGCAGCATCTTGTATTGTATCAAAAGTGTGCATAGGACATGAGCAACAACTTAAGCCAAAACCAACAAGCACATCTTCTATTTTTTCATCTTTTTCAATTAATTCAGATAAAAGAGTATCTTTTGTTATTTCAAATTTATCTTCCATTTTAGATGCTCCTTTTGCTTAAAATTTTTAAGCAATATTAATTATACACCTAATCTTCTTTTGGTGCAACTAAATTTCCGTTTTTATCAAAGTAATTGCCAAGAGGATCATAATAAGAGCCATCTTTAAACCTATAATAACCCTGAGCATCATAATATGCCCCATTTTCATCATATTCTGGAGCGTTATAGCCATATGGGTCGTAATCTGCAGTTTGGTCTACAATGTTACCTTGCGCATCATGGAACCTACCCTTGTTATCATAAAAACTACCATCTTGGTATACATAGTTGCCCTTATCATCATAATATGCGCCATTTTCATCATACTCTATTGTATTTTGGGCTTGACCTGGCATTATGATGTTACCTTGTGCATCGTGATAATTGCCATCTTTATCATAGTATGTACCATCTTGATAAATATAATTACCGTTTTCATCAAAGTATGCACCATTTTCATCATATTGATGAGCCTCTTTTTCTTCGGCTTCTTGCCCATCACCTTTTTTCTTTTTGCCCTTTGTAAATGAAGAAACTTTTACTTTGTTGCCATCTTCATCTTCAACTTCAACACTGCTATCAGCAAGAGCTTCGTTCGCTTTTTCAGTAATTTCAATAGCTTCAGCCATTCTTTTTTCGTTTTCTTTTTCTTGTTGCTTTCTTGCTTCTTCTTCTTTTTGTCTCTTCTTCTCTTGTTTAGCAACATATCTTGGAGATGGTTGTACAGCAACACCCAAATTCTTTAATTGAAGCATTTTGTCTTTTAATTCTTCCATTAAAATTTCGTTATCTTCTTTTAAATCTGCAAGAGCTTCATCAAATTTGGCTTGATTTTGTTCGTTTATATCGTCATATATTTTTGTAGAGTATGTTCTAAATTCTGCCATAATAATGTTTTCAACATATCTCTTTTTATCGGCAAGTTCATCTTCAAAAGTTTGCATTTCTGCCTTAATTTTATCGGCTTCTGTGTTAAACCTTTGTGTTTGGTCTGCAATATTCTTTTCTATATCTTCTTGTCTTTTTAGTTCTTCATCTTGTTGCTTTTTAATTCTGTTTGCTTCTATTCTTGAAGTACTAACTTCTAAATTATACTTTAATCTTTGAATGTTTTCTCTACTTAATTGTAGTTGTTTTTCAAATTCGTTATTGTTATTAGTATAGTTCTTTCTTAAAGCTTCAAGTTCGTCTTTCTTTTGGTTTATTTTAGCCATTAAACGATTTCTGTTATTTAGGTAATAAGTTGTTTCTTTTAAGGCACGCTCTAAAAGCAAACTTGCATTATTGCCCACAGCATTAAAGTCAAACTTTTCTTGAATAACTTCGCTTTCTTGTGCTTTTTCAAGTTCTTCTTTTTCTTTCAAATCGCGTTGTTCAATATAGTCTTGCAAAATAGGAATACTACTATTAATTTCTTTAGCAGTAAATAACATTTCATAATCAATATATTCAGGCAAAGATGCACTAGCCTTATCTAAAGCACGCAAAAACACAGCAAAATCTGAGTATACATCAGTAACCATAGAGTTCATTCTTAAGTTCATAATCATACTAAATAGCCACTTAACAATAAGCACTATAACAGGCACCATTGCAACATAAACTATATATGCGCCAAAAGCATTTTGAGCATCAGCTACTCTACTAAAAATACCAGCAAGAATTACAACAACTATAACTGATAAAATTATGTTGAATATCAAGTTAATATTTTTTACAGATTTTGCAAAACTAGAATACTTCATTGGTCTTTCAATACAATCTTCAAAAGTTAAGTACTCACTAGGTTTTTTATCTCTGAACAAAACATAAGTTTGCCACCTAACCCTAATTGGCTTAGGAACTTGCTTCATTTTGTTATTAAATTCTTTAATATTATCGTTATTTAATTCTGGATTCTTATAAAACCATTTATTCATTGTAGAAAGCATACTTAACACTTTACTTTCATAGCACATAGTACTTGCGATAAAAACGCCAATGCAGTACAAAACTAAAACTGCCAAACTGATGTATAAAAACAAGTCAGTTGGCATAGAAGTTTTGTTATCTACAAACATTGTGCCCAAACTTTTTATCATCTCGTAAATAGAATCAAATACACTTAATGTTAAAGATTGAAACATATAAAAACTCCTATTTCATAAATTGAATTACTTGACATAAGTATACCATAACGGTTGATTTATAACAATTAAATT
>CAVFEO010000032.1:0-959 GCA_963621425.1 bacterium
AAGTTTAAATACTTTGCAGTTTTCATAATCATTTATAAAGTTCTTGATATTAGCGATATTTGCGCCTCTCCAACCATATATACACTGATCTTCATCACCTACAACAAAAATATTTTTGTAATAACCCGCTAGTAATTTAATTATGTTATATTGAACTACATTAGTATCTTGAAATTCATCAACCAAAATGTATTTAAACTTTTGTTGATAAAAAGATTTAACTTCTTCAACTGTTGATAATAACTGTCTTGTATAAACAAGCAAATCATCAAAATCTACAGCATTATTTTCAATTAAACCTTGTTGATAGCTTTGAATGGCAGAAATAATCTCTTTTTGACTTGATGAATCTCCAAGCTCTTTTTCATACTCTGCAATAGACAAATCTTTATTTTTCATATTAGATATATGGTAAAGAACTTTTTTAGAAAAATCATCCTCTTCACTTATTTCTTCTTTATTAGATTTATCTTTAATTATTGAACGCAACAATTTAGAACTATCAGCACTATCATATATTGTAAAATGTTTAGTCAAACCGATGTTGAGTTTTTCAATATTAAACCTTAATATCGTTGCACACATTGAGTGTATTGTTGAAATCCAAACATTACAATTACCATCAAGCATTTCTTCAACTCTCTCTTTCATTTCTCTACTTGCTTTATTGGTAAATGTTATTGCAAGAATATTTTCTTGAGGAACATTAAGTTCTGTAATTAAGTTATAAATTCTATGAGTAAGCAGTCTAGTTTTACCACTACCCGCTCCAGCAGTAACTAATACTGCTCCATCAAAAGCAAGCAAAGCATCTTGCTGTTCTTTATTTAAAGTTACATTAGTTTTCATAATTGTTATTATAACAAATATGAGTTTATTTTACAAATAATTTAACAAAATTAATTGACATATTATAAACAAAAAATAGTCAAACTAATTATAGCTTAACTATTTATACG
>CAVFEO010000032.1:969-2392 GCA_963621425.1 bacterium
AATAAGTAGAAAAATAATATACTAAAAACTGCGCAAATAATAGTATTATCCACCAAATGTTAACAACACCATAATAATATAAAGATTCAAACGCACATATAAATGGTACTGCTGGCGACAAATACAATACAAATTGCCAAATAAATGAAAGTGTTGATATATTAATTAAGAATAAAAGCAGTATTGGTACAATAATTCCTATAAGAGCAACACCCACCACAATTAATTGATTCTTTAAACAAGAAAGCAAAAAGCACATTGCAATTACTGAGAGAGAAAACAATATTCCTAGTGCTATACTTTCAAGAACGCCAACTTGAATTGTTATACCATAAATTGCAAGAATTGTAAAAAACAAAATAGTATGTAATAATCCAATACACAAATATAATATCAGTTTAGATAGCAAATACCATGTAGGTTTTATTGGTGTAAAACTTAAATGTTTAATGGCGCCATTTTCTTGTTCTCTACCAGCGCTAAAACTTATACCGCAAATTAAACAAAGAGCAAGTATTATACATATTATTGTAGGAACCATCATATCAACTCTAAAATTAGAATTATTTGGAGCTATTCCTACAAATGTGGCCATATTATAAAATTCTTCATTAAAGCTAAACCCCAAAGATTGAAGGTATACATTTAATTGCTCAAATTCATAACTTGTTTGTGCTGCAGATACATTACTTATCATATTAATTGAATATGTATCTAAATTATTGTAATACGCTTTAATTTTAGGTTCCTCATTTTCGTCTACATATACCAGCAATATATAATTACCCTTTTTTAATTCTTCCATTTTTTTATCTAAAGAATCATATTGCCAAGCAATATTTGTAACATTAAAGAATTTGCAAAAAGAATCATTTATATCACTATCAACTATATCATTACTAGCAAAACATATAGAAGGCGAAACAGAATTATCTCCTTTATCGTTTTTGCTCACAAACGACTCTGTATTAACCGAGCCAACCATAGACAAAAATACTACATTTATCAATATTGGTACAATTATTATAAATAGCAACATAAATGGTTTTCTATATAGTTTTATTGCCTCAAACTTAATCAAATTTAAAAATGTTTTAAAATTTTTAGCCATAATACAACCCATCCGTATTTTGTTTAATTATTTCTATAATTTGTTGCAAATTCTTTTCTTTACTTATAGTTTTTATATCTTCATTGTAAGTAATAACACCTTTAGATAATATTATAAGCCTTGAACATTCTAAAACTTCCTCACCAAAATGTGTAACTATAAAAGCAGTTCCACCCTTATGGTTATAATCATGAACAATTTCCCAAAAATGCATTCTAAACATTGGATCCATCGCACTTGTAGGTTCATCTAAAATTAAAAATTTAGGATTATGAAGCAGTGCTATAGCGAGCGATAGCAACTGCTTATATC
>CAVFEO010000032.1:2402-11458 GCA_963621425.1 bacterium
CTATTAGATTTTTCTTTTCAGTTAAATAACAAAGTTTTAAAACTTCTTCTATTCTGCCATCATCTATATTATATAAATTGGCAAAGTATAGCATATTCTCCATAACAGTTAAATCTAAAAAATGTGAAAAATTTTGAGACACATAGCCAACATTTGCATCAAAATTTTTAATTCCCACAATTTTACCATCTGTAATTTTTTGTATTCCTAAAATGCATTCTAACAATGTTGATTTTCCAGAACCATTTATACCAACAAGGCAAACAATTTCGCCTTTTTTAATTGAAAAAGTTACATCACGCAAAACATTGTTGTTTTTAAAACTTTTTTTAACTCCACATACATCTAAAATTTTTTCCATTTTGCTCCACAATACAAAAGAAGTAACCACCAATTACGCAGTTACTTCTTATTATAATAAATTATTGAATAATTACGCTAAAAGTAATATCTCCGTTAATGCTTGCAATCATTGCATTAAAATTAATATTAACTTTAAAGAATATTGTATGCTTTGTAGCATTATCATTTTCATCCATAACCACTTGAGATTGTACATCACTTAAACTAATTACATCGCCAATATCTGTACTTGCCAATTTAGCCATTAAAATGTTAAAGTCAACATTCATACCATTAGGCAATTCAATAAAGCTAAACAACTCGTTATAATTAACACTAGCGTCATAATTAATAACAGCAATTAAGGCAAGCGTACTAAATAATGTTCCTTGACTAGCTTCTGATAAATTAACTGTAGAATAGTCATATAATTTCTTCAACCATTGAGATGCATTAACTTCATTATTATTAACATCAGCAATAAAGTCTTTTATTAATGCATTTGTAGCATTTCTAAAATCAGTTTCAGTAACATCAGTACTCATTGCTCCAGCTTTCACAAGTCCTTCAGTTGCAAGGCTAGCCAATTCGTCTTTATATAATGCCAACAACTGTTTTGCACTAGTTGGGTCATCTTTTAACCCTGAAATAATCTCCATTGCATCTAAAACTCTATCATCATAAGTTGTTATATAAGTATCTAAAATGTCTTTTAATGCGTTTTTAACAATAGAAATTGTTAAATTTTCATTTTTTACTGCATTTAAAACAACTGAAGCAAAGTGTTCCTTAATATACCCGTAGTCACTAGCATCAATAACTTCTTTCACTTCAATAAGGTTAGCCTTTTCCATTAGAAGAAGAGATTCTAAAACGCCAGACGCAAAATATGATGACACGGTATTAAATACATACTCATCCTGTAAGCTATCTATCATATATGTATAAAAATCTTCAAAGCCATCAATTGTTACATCTTTTAATGAATCTATAACTATAGCTTGAGCTATATATGCATAAATTGTATCTTTTAATTCTGGTTTTAAATTCTCATTGCAATATACATCAAACTTATTCTTCCAAACTTCAGCATCAAAAGGTTCCCTATTCATTGCAGTAGTAATCAAATCATTCATAAACTGAACTGTTGATTGTTTAAATTGCTCTTCAGTAACCCCATCTTTCAAAATATATGGAATTTTATAAACATAATCAGCCAAGAAACTAGTAAAACTTGTTTTATAATTGCCCACAACATCTCTTAATGCATTATCAAAAATTATCGCATCATATGTTCCATTTTTAATTGCATTTAAAACTACTTCTGAAAAATGTGAATTAATATAAGTTCTATCAGAAACATCAATACTATTATCCAGCTCATGAAGTCCCGCAAGAATTAAAGCACTTATAGTATCTCTTGTTTTAGTATATATACTTTCGTTATCAAGTAAAGCGGTAATGTAAGATTGAGCAGAATCTCCATTAGTCATTGCAAGCACAAATAATGCCTTAATTGCAAAGCCATAACTTGTAGTGTTGTTTAGTCTATCAACAATTCTATTATCTATTTTTGCAAGGAAATCGTTAAATGAAGCATTTTCGCCATACTCGCCCATCATCAATAAAGAAAGTTCCATATGAGCAAGAGCCATATCAAAGAACACATTATTATAGCCAGAATTATCAGCAAATGCGTATAATTTATCCATCACTACATCAAATGAAAAATCTTCAGCATCTTTATCTAATTCTGCAATTATTTCATTTAAGCACGCCTTAAAGCTATTGCCGTATGCTTGTTTGCTTTCCTCTGTAACTTCTTTATCCTGTAAGCCATCAGTAACAGTGTCTTGTAATGAAGTAACAACAAGATTAGTCAACTCATCAATATATTCATCTTTAATTTCAACTAATAATTTTCTAATATTAGTATATGTTCTATCGCTTACCATACAATCATCAGCATAAGCGGTTAACAATTTAGTTAATATGCTTTCATTATCAAAATAATGTTCATTATCTATAGCTTGAATTGTGTTAACATAACATAATTTAATATCTTCAACAGTTATGCTTTGGTCTTGAATAGCATCTAATATAACAGAAGTGAAATTATCTTCAATTATATTTTTTACATCATCAAAAGTTTTATCAACAAGAATATTTGAAACAGACTGATATACAATCATATCAAGACCATAAGTGAATTGATTTTTAAATTCCACATTATTTTCTAGTTCTGCAGAAATAGAATCAAAAGTTAATCCTTCTCCGTTAAATAAGTTTTGAATATTAGAATTTAATAAATTATACACTAACTTTAAACTACCAAGAACATTTGAAGCCGTTTCAAAAGGTTCAATCTCTGGGTATTCATAATTTTCGCTATTTTTCATAACCTCAACCATAGCATCTATATTTACTCTAATATTATCTATTGTTGCAGGTACATCGCTTTCACTAATTAACAAATCTTCAATAGCTGTAATTATGTTAACAATATGATTAGCTAGAGATAAAGATTCTTCTTTATTAACTACTCCACCATTATTGAAATAAACCTCTGTATATTTGTCTACAAATGTAGAAATTACATGAGCATAGTTGTTTTGTTCAATCAGTGGATCAACATCATTAATAGCTTCTTTAATTGATAAAAATTGATCGTGAATTGCTGTATTAGTTAAATCTACACTTAAAACAAAATCAACATATTCTTTTATTGTTGAATAAGCGCCTTCAAAATCTATATTTTTTAATTGATTAAAGAAATTAGTTACAAGTTGTAAAGAATTATCAATAGCTTCATTATCAGTAATTTTTAATGCATTACATATATTAGAGTTAATGGCAACATATTGACTTTCGCTAGGTAATATACTGCTAAAAATTGGAACAATCACAATTGGTATAAAGTTTTTATCAGTAATAAAACCTTGAACTTCTTGCACAATACCCCTTGCAGATTCTTGCATTGTTGTTTCGCCAAATGCGTAGCTTTCTATATGTTTTACGATATTTACAAAATATTCACTTAATGCCAAATATTCATCAGCTTTACTTTGTGTAATTGTTTCAAGTTCTACAAGATGATCATAAAATCTATCAAAATACATAGCCATAGCATTTGATACAAAGTTTTGATATTCGCCACCAACAGCATTCAATACTTGAGATATTACAGTCTGTGCTGCAATAAAGGCCTCCGGATATTTTGAATAATTTTCCCCTAATGAAAGGTATCCTATAACAGCAGAAGCTACTTCAAAATAATTAAGTTCAGGCACTGCAGTTAAAAATTTATTAATTAATTCTAACGAAGACTTAACAGCCTCCTCATTTTCTATACCTAAAGCATTACAAAATAAGTTGTTAATATATTCCCCACTTGGTAAAGAATTGACAACATCCGTAAGAGCATATTTTAACATTTGCTCATTAATAATGCTAGTTTTTAAATCTTCAAACAATTTTTGATAATTGTATTTTGTTATGTTTCTATCTGCGTTAACAACAGCATTAGCATCTAAATTATAACAATTTGTAACAATTGCGTTTAATACTGCATTGTAAGCATTTCTTGCAAAATATGATGGAACAGCATCAACTTTAGAAGAATCCAAAGTATATTGCAAAGAATCTTTAGGCATATCTGTTTGACCCATAAAATTTGTTGCAAAATTAAAATCTATTTTACCAGTTATACTACTAGCTCTAAAGTTATGTAAATTGCTTAAAGTGTTGCGCAATTTCTCAATATATTGTTCATTTTTAGCTTTTGTGTTAAGTGCTACATATATTTTAAATTTGTAAATTTTGTTGTTGTATAAAATTTCAACTTCTTTTTCACCAGCGGTTGTTAAATCTGGCACGCTTTTAAGCATTGCTTTTGATAGTTGTATTGTTTGATATGCTTTACCATCAAATATTTTTAACTTTGCGCCTTCAATAGAAAAATCATCGCCAGTTTCCCAGCTATAGTTTACATCAGTTACTTCATACTTTTCTTTACTTTCAACCGGATTAGAATCTACATCTGCAGTTCCGCAAGCAGTTAATGTTCCCATTGATATTGCAAGCACTCCGCCAGCCAACCATGTTCTAAATTTGTTCATTTTTTGCTCCTTTTGTTATTATACTTTCTTGTTTTTGAAAATTTAGTTAATATAATTAACTATATTAATAAGAATATAGTATCATAACTAAAAAATAATGTCAAGGGATACGTGCGTGATAAAGCAAAAATATCCTTGTAAATTTTATATTCAAAACAGCCTATTTTGTTTACTTTCCGCCACCATAAAAGCGTTGTGTTTAACAAAAAAAGAACCTTAACTTATTAAAGGTTCTTTTTCTTCTTTTTTCTCATCATCTTTTTTATCTTTATCTTCTTCGCCTAAATATTTTTTAAACTCATCAGACAAAACATCCCAAATATAATACTTTTCTACATATTTGACACATATTGGCAATCCAACAGTATCAAGAGCAGATTTAACATCTTTATCAAAATACGGATTACCGCCTTTAACACTTAAAGCATGTTCTACCAAATCTATAGCAAATAAGGCTTTTTGGGTACTTACATCAAAAACAATAAAATCTATATATTTTTGTTTTATTGCATTATATTGCCTTAGATTACCATTTTGAGGTTCTAGTATATTATCTACCCCAACTTTAGGTAATATATAATACTTTTTATCTAAATGTTCTCGTACAAAATTATAAAAATAAAACTCATCTTTATTTAAATAATCTGCTTTAATCTTTAAATCTTTTTCCCCGCTAGAAAAAGGGTCTTTTGCCTTTTTACCTTCTTTTACAGACATCTTTTTAACAAAATAATAAACGCCTATAATTAAAAGCATACTGGCAATTATAATTATTGCAATTGTAATAGCGTCCATTTTTATTAAGCCCTCGCGATATCTTTAATTGTTTCCACCTGTAATGTTGTTAATTTGTTTTTAGCAACTTGGTTTAATATCAATTTAGAGTGTTCGTTATCACCCATTAGAACACAAATATATGACAATAGTAACAAAGCGTTAATTTTATCTGGCACTTCATTTTTTTCTATTAAACCAGACAATATATCATACGCTTTAACAAAATAATGTTGCTGAGTTTTTTCACTTGCTTTTAACAACGCGCCATCTCTTTCAGCTCTATACGACAAAGAATTTTCATAACCCACTCTTTGTTCCTTTTCTATTATACCCGCCATCACATAAGATTTAACGCTTTGGTATATATCTCCTTTGGTTTTGCACATATAAGCATACAACGCATATTCATACGCTTCCTTTTTTTGAACAAAAGAAAAAGGAATGTTTCTTGTTGCTTGAATTTTTTTATATTCGCTATTTTTTTGGATGTTCTTTTCAAAATCACCAACTTTTTCTATGTCAACGCCAATGCAAAAACATGTTTTGCATGCATTTAATTCAAAATAATACAGCTTTTGAATATTTGATAGCATATCTTCTTTTACAACAGGAAAATCCCATGTATAACCACAACAACCACAAATTTTATTTTTATAATAAGATAAATCTCTAATACCAGCCATTTTTATCCCCCAACATTTAATTAATTTTATTATACTAATAAAAAATTTTTTTGTCAATGTTTTATAGGCTATTGAAAATTTTATTCTTATATGCTATAGTACTTATAAACAAAGTTTGGAGAAAAACAAATGTCATCATATAAAGAATTCTACTCATCTGTTGCAAATGATTTAATGTACACACCAGGTAAAGCAAATCATAGTTCTATTTTAACACCAAAAGAATCAGCTTTGGGAATTGATATGCATATTCACGGAAAATGCAGTACAGATGGATATATGGAATTTGCAGATATAATAAACCGTTGTAGCCAAAACAATGTGGAATACATTTCTATAACAGACCACAATTCTTTTGATGCAATAAAAAAACTTAGGCAACAAGAAGCCATTAAAGCTCATCCAACATATATGGAATATGATGGCGTAAAAATTTTTACAGGGGTTGAAGTTTCTTGTCAAATGCACTTATCAAGGCAAGACCATTTAAGTGTGCATATGCTTTGCTATGGTTTTGACATTGAAAAAGATAATATATTGTTACACATTTTAAGTGCCAAAGATAAAGATTACACTATGGTGCGTTTTTACCCTCTATACTATTTAATTAGCAAAAATCCTATTTATGCGACATCTTTAACAGAATTTAAAGCATTTATTAAAACACTAGAATTTGACCATTCTTTTTCTGGCAATTTAAATTATGATACCACTATAGATTTTTATAAATGGAAAGGAATACCAGAAGAACAGATTAAACAAGATTTGCAAGATTTTGATTTTAGCAATCCAATGAGAGATAATATACAATTAGATGTAGTTGATATAATAAACGCAACCCACGCATCTGGTGGATATTGCGTTGTAGCACACCCAATTAAATCATTTGAAAAACATAGATACGCTTTTCAAAAACATGTACCTCAACACGAATACTATTCCACACTTATGGATAAATTAATTGAAATTGGATGTGATGGCGTAGAATACTCAAACATTGCTGATGAAAGATCTTATCATTTTAACAAGGAATACAGTAAAACTTTTATTACTAGTTGCGGTTCAGATACGCATAGCATAAACCAAAATAATGATATTGGAAACTACAGCAAATCTATTGACGGATTAAATGTTTCTGTTGTAAACAAACTTTTGGAACTAGATAAAGCAAAAGAACATAATGAACAAACTAAAAGACAAAAGCAGTTAAAACAAATAGACAATCAAAGCACCTATATTAGTTTTGATAGATAAAACAAATAAAAAAGCACCTCGTAGTGCTTTATTTTTTTAAATTTTGCTTTCTAATTTTTATGTATCTATCTTCAAGTTGCTCCTTCGCATCTTTTAACACATCAGGAATTTTTGTTGTTGGGTCATTAAGAAGAGCAAACATTTTATCCGCCACCACAAAATTCTTTGTTTGTGTAATTGTATCTAGATATATTAGTATACCTAAATAACCCAGTTTCTCAAAGCTTTTACTAGAAGTGTTTATAACGAGTTCTCTCATTGTATCACAATACACTTTAGCATTAGAATACTGCTCTAAATCTTTATCTAGTAACACTTTACCATCAACTTCACCAGTTTTTAAATCTTGCAAATGCTCTTTTTCAAACGCATCTAAATTACTTTCCATTATATCAAGCGCAGCTTTATAATGAATTGACGCCATAGAAATATCATCAGCGAGTTCATATGCATAAGCTCTACATTCCGCTTGTCTTGCAAGCATATCTTTATCAACACAATCAATTTCTTGACTTAAAATATCTGTAAAAGAATCTTTTTTATCCAAAACAAAATTTAATACTTTATCATCAACTTCAGGAAAAAAGCATTTTGGACAAAATTTAGTTACATGTGGAATATAACAAATTAGTTTATTGTTATACATCGTAGATAACCTTTCGCCCATAACTTTTACAACTTCTTCATCATTTTCAACCAATTCAACATTACAAAAAGGACATTTAGTCATACACCTTCTCTCCTCTTACTGCAAAAACGCAGAAACCTTTTTAGCTACCACAGCGCCATCACTAACAGCAGTTACAACTTGCCTAATTTGTTTTGGAATGCAATCTCCACCAGCAAAAACCCCCTCAACACTTGTTTGAAAGTCTGCATCAACAACCACATAATTATTTTGCATCTCCACAAAGCCTTCCAAAAAACTAGATTTTGGGTCTCTACCAATAGAAATAAATATGCCTTGAACATTTATTTTTCTTTCATCACCATTACAATCTAAAACAGCTTGTTCTACTACATCACTCCCAACTATGTCTTTTAATTGAGTGAAAACTTTTACTTCAACATTTCCGCCATTTTTAGTAGTTAATTTTTCAACCTCTTTTTGCAAATACAAATCAGCCCTAAATTTATCCGTTCTATTAATCAAATAAACCTTATTACAAATTTTTGAAAGGTATGCAGCATCTTCAAAAGCGGAATTTCCGCCGCCAACAACTAATACATCTTTACCTTTATACCTATTACCATCACATATAGCGCAATAACTTACACCGCGCCCAGTAAATTTTTGTTCACTAATTAGTCCAAGCTTGCGGCTTTCTGCTCCAATAGACAATACACAAGATCTACAATTATATGTGTTTTGTTTGGTTTTAACAAGAAAATTTTGGTCCGCAACTTTTTGTATTTCAACGACTTCATCATATATTACAGGGATATCAAACTTTTGCAATTGCTTGCTTAAATTTTGACAAAAAATAAAAGCATCATTTTCAATAAAGCCTGCATAATTAACAAGTTCAGAAGATAAGCCAATTTGACCACCAATAAAATTCTTTTCTATAACAGCTACACTATAGCCCGCTCTTTTTAAATAAATACTTGCAGATACACCACAAGGGCCACCACCAACAACTAAAACATCATACATAAAAACAACCTCGAATAATATATTTTTTGATTTATAGAACATTTGTTTGACAATAGATTGAAAAAATGATACAATAGTATCGTATTAATAAGGAGGTGATTGAATTGATACAATATTGTTTAATCGGTATTTTAGTAGATTTGCTACAACAAGATAAATGTACCGCAAAAAAATTAGCTGAAAAATATGAAGTTTCTACCCGATCTATTTACAGATATATAGACG
>CAVFEO010000033.1:0-11431 GCA_963621425.1 bacterium
CTCCCCAACATATTCCCCGCCATCTGTATACACCAAATACTTTGCATCTACAAGCGGGTTATCATACATATCAAAATAAAACTGCATCCTTCTTTTTTCAAAAGCGTTCGTTGCCGGATGCTGTTCATACATATTAACAAGGTCTTGTTTTGTTACATCTTTAATCATTTTTTAAACCATTTCCTTTTCTTATTTTATATTATCAACATTATTTTACAAAGTCAAGTAATAAGTATTAATCGGCTACTATATGTTTACTATTATTTTTAATTAGCAAAAACAGCCTTACCCAACTATTAATTGGTAAGACCGTTTTCATTAATCACTATAATCCATATCTACATTAATCAACACTTTATACTGTGGATATTTTTCTTTTATTCTATTTTTTAGTTCTATCACAACATCGTTTATGGTTTGGTCGCCAAAATTAAAAACTATATCAAAGTTTAGTTTATTTTCTTTGCTGTTGATGTAAAACCCGTGCATTTGCACAATTTGCTTATACTCTTCCACCATACTTTGCACATCTTTTCTTATTAAAATAAGTTCGTTATCACAAGTGTTTACAGAATAAATGCCAATAGCATTTAATATTACACTATGCTTGCTAAACACCTTTTTGCTAATTTCTCTAGTAAGTTCATCAATTTTATCTGCAGTTAAACTATCTTCCACTTCAATATGCACGGAGCCCATATAAATATTTGGGCCATAATTATTTAAAATTAAATCATACGCACCAAAAATACCTTTAAAAGAAGTTATTGTTTCTTTAACATCTTTAGCAATAGACTTTTCCACTCTTTCTCCAAGTATTTGGCTTACAGAATTTCCAACCATTTCAAAGCCTATTTTTAAAATAAATAAGGATATTACAACACCAAAATACGCTTCTAAACTTAAGCCAAAAAGAATAAATATAACGGCAGCAACAAGCGTTGATAGCGACAAAATGGAATCCATTAGCGCATCGTTTCCAGAAGCCTTAAGGGCATCAGAATTAACTTTTTTGCCAACTTTTTTAAAGTATAAGCCCAAAAATATTTTAACAATTACAGCAACACCAATAATAATTAGCGCAATTGTAGAATAATTGGTTTCTTCTGGGCTGATTATTTTTTTAACAGATTCTATTAAAGCTGTAATACCAGCATACAAGATAATAAACGCAACAATTAGCGTGCTAACATATTCTATTCTGCCATAGCCGTACGGATGCTTTGCATCTGGCTTTTTGCCAGATAACTTTGCTCCGACAAGCGTTACAACAGAAGAAAAACTATCCGTTAGGTTGTTAACGCCATCTAGCAAAATAGCAATGGAATTTGTAAAAAAGCCAATAACCGCCTTAAACCCCGCTAAAAAGAAATTGCTTATTATGCCAATAATACTTGTTTTTACAATGGTTTTCTGCCTACCATTGACATTTTTATTTTCCATAACTGCACCTATAATTAAATTGTGTTTATTTTTTTATAATATAAAATCTAATTGTGTTACTTTTTCTATTTGTTTAAAAGCATAAAAACTTTTTTGCAAGAATAGTCATTACCCAAGTCAAGCCCCAAATGAGTTATTGTGTCAACCATTTTTTTAAACTTCATCTCTGGAAGCATTTCTTTCATATCATCAGATTCTTCATATTCAATAAATATTCCAAGGTCTTTTATTATTTGCACTGCAAGTTCAATATTGCCTTTTTTGTAAACATAAGAATTGTTTTCAACCTTACAATAATTATTTAAGCCTGCTAATTTGAATATTTTTAGAGAATTTTCTAAATTTGACATATTTGATTTAACTTTTTCTTCCATTATAACATTGCCAAACTCATCTAGTTCTTTTTTCTTATAGCATAATTGAATTTGTGGGCTATCATCAACAATGTGTCTTACTAAAAAAGAATTGTTCATTAAATCTATGTATGATAAATTTGATATATTATCTAGTTTAGAAAAATACCAATCATATAGTTGATAATTTTCTATCATCTCAAAACCTTGATTAGTTAATATTTTATCAATTTGACTATAATCATTATATACTTGTACAGTAATTTCTGTTTCTTTCATAGTGCCCTCTTTAAAAATTTTTTTTATTATAACATAAAAACAAAAAAACGCAAACCGTTTTTACGCGATTTGCGTTTAACTTGGCGAGGTTGCCTTCAACTAAAGAATATTTTACTAATCAAAAAACTTCTACACTTTTTAACGCCTTTGTTAATGAATAATATTTTCGCATTTAAACCAAATTCAGATTCATCATAGCCTTAATCATAATATGATTTCTCTTTTTTATTTTTCACAACACCACCTGCTACAGAAATTATACCATTGCATTTTATGTTGTTATCTGCTAAATATCTCACAATAAAGTTTGTGTCCAAACTATGGCACACAAAGATAGTGTCGTGATCAATAATATTTTTGTATTCATCCATTTTTTGAGTCCATTTTTGAAATGTGATATTAGGATGAAGAGAAAAAATTGGCTCTATATTTTCTATTTTTAAATTATCTAAACTATTTTTTACGCCTTCGCCAAAAATGTCTGTAATTTTACAAGACATACCATGAATAAAAATACGAAACAAATTTTTCAACTTGTTTCGTATGAGTTTCTATTGGCGGGAAGACCGTTATCCAATCCTAACACCAAAATCTATATCGGTGCTGGGTGGATTAGGATAGAAATTAAGATTAAGTTATAATTTTAGGGTCTATTCCTTTTATTCCATATTTATCATATTCTATGGCAGGAACATTGCCTAAATCTTGTAACATTCTTAATAGTTTAAAGTAAGTAAATATTAAAGGACTATTATCTTTGTCGGTTATTATATTAATATTTGAAAGATAAATTGGGATTCCGTGAAATTCTGATTGTTCTGGAATATGTTCAATTGCACATGCAAAGACAGATAGGCAACAAACAAAATCAATTTGTTCTTCAGAAGATTTTGTTAAGTTGTTTATATTATTTTTTAAATTTTCTTCTATATTGTCAACAACCCAAGTACTTCTTAATGTTAGTAAACCACCAATAATATTGGGTGTCCTACCCACTGTATATCCTTTGATTGTATTTATTGGAGCAGATGTTCTTTTTAATGATTTGACACTTTTAATTTTATTTATAGCATAATCTAAATGCTCTTTTGATAAATCTTGTTTCACCTCAAAAACAGCGTAAACACTTTCTGCCGGAATATATTTTGCACCATTATTTTCAAAAATTGTAGGTGAAAAATGTGTATCAAAAATTACAATATCCATTTGTTCGCTACAATTTCCTAAATGGTCAATTACAAATGCTTTTTCTGCGCGATATCTTTTAGGAAAGTTTTCATTAAACCAAATTTTCCATTCTTCTTCTGTAGCATCTCCCTTTGTTCCAGAATGAAAAATAGCTTCATTTAGTCCAAAATTAGCAAGCATTTGATTTTGTTTTATTTTAAATAACTCTTTGATGTCTACTTTGTTCATATTTACCTACCAAACAATTTTAGAAGTTGTAACAGTATCCCCATGGTCATAACTTAATGCTTGAATTGCTGTTTTTCTTATAGTTTCTTTTTCATATTCTGTCATGCTATCTGCAATATTATTATTGCTGTTTGCTGGGTCTATTATTTTTCTTGATTTTATTGTGTCGCGCAAACTCTCAAAAACTTTTTTTACATTATTATAAAGAGAGCCAGTATTATTATTTTTTAAAACTTCGCATGTAATAATTTCAATTGCAATAGAAGGCAATTCCAAATTATGACAATTTCTCCAGATTTTTAAAACCATCATTTCTTTTGTTAAACCACTATTTCTAACTAAATCAATATGTTTTTGAATATTTGTTAAAGTTATACTATCGTTTTTTCTAGAATAAATATTATGATCAGAATAAGAGTTATTAAAATTGAAAGAATTATAGTTAACACGCTTTCCTGGTGTAATATCTATACTACATCCAGCATAGGTAACACCTATTGAGACATTTTGTTTTCTAATGTTTTCATTAATAAAGTGTGGTTTTAAAAAATTATATAAATTTTCATAATAATCCTTTACGCTATAGGTGTTGTTTCTATCCGTTATAGAAACAAAAATATCAATATCAGATTTTCCTTTAATTGCGTCACCTTTTGCTTTTGAACCCGATTTTTGCATTTCTATTTGTATATTGTTCCAATAATAAGTATTGTTAAAACTTTGTTTCCATCTATTTATTAAGTCATACATATAAGAATAAGCTCTTTCTTCATTTTGGGTATAGCCATTGTTATTTGATTTTTTAATCAATAAATTATTAAGATATTCATCGACCGTTGCCATTTTAATCTCCTTTGTATTTTAATTATATTAACACATTTAAACTTATTTGTATATACTTAAAACAAAAAAAGAAGAAGTATTTTTCAACTTCTTCCTTCTATGCTTTATTGATTGTTTTGCAAGTGAGAATAAATCTCTTTTGCGGTAAGATTTTGAGAGTTGCCAAAGGTTTCGGCAAAGTTTTTTAAGTCAGTTGCAAACATTAAATTTATTCGTTTAAGTTGCTGATTTGACAAGCTTGCTTTACCTAATTTTAAAGTGTTATCTTCAAAATTAAATTTAGCTGTGTTCTCTTGTAATTCTTTACAATCAACAAAACATTTTGTTTTGGTATCAGTCATAAGCATTTATATTTTCATATAAAAACTTGTTAGCAGTGATACCAATTTCAATCCAGACTTCAATTATGAAGTCCAGATTTATTATAGCATAATCAAGTAAAAATTACTATATTTTTAACAAAAAACAAGTGGGTTTCACACTTGGTTTAAGCCTTGGGGAAATAGACTCAAAATCGACTCTTTTATATTTTTGGTGTGAGTCGCCGGAAAGCCCGATAAAATGGGACTTTTTGGGGCTTAAAAATCGATTTTGAGCCAATTTCCTTATCCTGCTCGATATTTTTTATTGCTATTTTAGTGCTTTCCAAACCAAATCTACAACTTTTTCATAGTCGTTTTCATCAAAATATGATTTACAAAATTGAAGAATGTTTGGTTTATGTTTAAATATCTTTCTAATGCAATTTTTCTGTGTTTCTTCATCTGCACTGCCACGACCTAGAATTGCGTGACAAGCTGGACAAATCTTTGCAAGATTATCAATATCATCTAGCTCTTTGTTTTTGCCAACAGAAATCATATGATGGATTTCAAAATGGTATCTGCCAGTATTCCTTTCAATATGACTTCTATTTTTTATATCATAATCATCACAGCAACAAGCACAAATATCATCAGTTCCGTAACGTATAGCATTTACAATTGAAGCGTCTCGTCTAAATTCGGATTGTGTATCATTTGCACCTATCAATTCTTTAAATTTGCTCATGTCATTGCTTGTTAATTTTTTACCAAAAACATTATGAGAGTAATAAGCTATGCGGTTTTCAAAAGTAGTGTTGTCGCTTTTTAATGGTTGTGGACAATCAAAATATGTAACATCACCATCTCTTCTAATGTTTGTATAGTAAAAATTTTCTTTAAAGGCTGCAATTCTATATTCATTTATAAAGCCAATATTTTGTGCATACCAAAATACGTTATATCTTAATTGAGTTTCTCTTTCTCTTCCTTTTTGAAAATCTGGTTGGAATTCTCTAAAATTATAATTTACAACATGGACTGGAACATTTAAGTTGTCGATAAGTAATCTAACTCTTTTTGTTTCTGCTTGGCTATTCTTAACATAATCCATAGAAAGTAAGTTTCTATTTCTGTCCAAACTTCCACGAAGTTCTGAAAATCCACGAATAAACATTTTCTTTGTTTCTGTTAAACCTGTTTCATATATAAAATCAGCATTTACAATCTTTCTATTTAATCTGTTGAAAAAGTTGTCCTTGGTTAAATTTAAATCATTTTCTAAAGCAAAAACCATGTCTGTTTTAGGAAATTGTTTTGTTCCTTTTATCCAAAAAGAGAAAGGCTTACAAATATTATTTAATTGGCTTAAGAAACTTATTTTTGAATTATCGCATAATTCTTGATTATTATAAACCTTTGTCCAATTTCTATAAGCAGAATATGTGTAAATATAACCATTATCTTTTGTAAATTCATATCTGCCATAAAATGCACCTAATAAAAAAGAAGGAATATCATTATTATTTAAAAATTCACTAACTTTCATAAAACCCCCATATTTTCCAATTTTCACTCACATTATATCAAATTTAGTTGTATTTTCCAATTTAATGTGATAATATATTTTGTGAGGTAAAAATATTTAGTCCCTCACAAAGGAGAAATGTATGGAATTTAGAGTTTTAGACTTGTTTTGTGGTGCTGGTGGCTTTTCTGCCGGTCTTGACCAAGTGAAAAATTTTAGCACACAAGTAGGTTTGGATTTTGATAAATATGCAATAGAAACTTTTTCAAAAAATTTTCCAAATGCAATTTCTATTTGTGGGGATATTTTAGATGCAAATGTAAAAAAGAATGTTATTGAAAGTTCAAAAGCAAGAAAAGTAAATATGATTGTTGGTGGACCACCATGTCAAGGTTTTAGTTTAAAGGGAAAGAATTTGGGACTTGATGATAGCAGAAACTTTTTATTTAAAGAATATTTAAATATAGTCCAAGAATTACAACCAGATGTATTTATTATTGAAAATGTTAAAAATATATTAAATTCATCAAATCATTATTTTAGAGATGAGATTTTAAAAGAAATTAAAGCACTTGGATATATAGTAAATTTTGGTGTGGTTAATGCTAAAAATTATGGAGTGCCACAAAGTAGAGAAAGAGCATTGTTTATTGCTTCTAAAACAAAGTTTATAAATTTCCCAAATCCTATTGAAAAAGGAACAACTGTTAGAGATGCGATTTCAGACTTGGCTTATCTTGAAAGTGGTGAAGGTCAAGTTATTTCTGATTACATTAACAAACCACAAAGCGAATATCAAAAGCAACTTCGAGGAAAATGTTTGCAATATCACAAAGCAAGTGAACATTCAAAGGTTGCTATTGAAAAATTAAAAATGATACCAGCAGAATGTGGAAAAGAGTATTTGCCAAAAGAATTGTTGGGGAAGCAAAAGTTTTCTACAACTTGGTCAAGACTTGAATGGGATAATATTAGCCCAACGATAGATACTCGTTTTGACACACCATCAAATGGTAAAAACTCACATCCATTTTTAAATAGAGCGATTACACCAAGAGAGGCAGCAAGAATACAAAGTTTTAATGACGATTTCTATTTCTATGGACCAAAGGTTGCAGTTTGCAAGCAAATTGGAAATGCTGTCCCACCACTCCTTGCAAAAGCTATTGGGGAACAAATAGCAAACGAATTACAGAATGATATTGTTGAAGAAAAGAACTACAAATTGTATTTAGGTAATGCTTATACAATTATTGATGAACTTATAAAAAATAATGTGAAAGTTAATCACATAATAACGGACCCCCCTTATAATATTTCGCATGAAAACAATTTCAATACCTTAAAATGCCCTAGACAAGGTGTTGATTTTGGAGAATGGGACAAAAATTTTGATTTGTTTTCATGGATACCAAAATATGAGAAAATATTGGACAAAAATGGCTCAATGATAATCTTCTGTTCTTATAGATATATAAGTTTTATTATCAAAACAATGGAAGAAAGCAATCTTGAAGTAAAAGATGTGTTGGTTTGGAAAAAATCAAATCCAATGCCAAGGAACATTGAAAGAAGATATGTTCAAGATATGGAATTTGCTATTTGGGGTGTAAAAAAAGGTGCAAAATGGGTTTTTAACAAAGATAAGAAAAAACCATACATGCGCAGCATGTTTGAAACTAGCACAGTGTCTGGAAATGAGAGAACAAGTCACCCAACACAAAAAAGTTTACAACTTATGCAAGACATAATCAAAATACATACAAATGAAAATGATATTGTTATTGACCCATTTATGGGAAGTGGGACTACTGGGCTTGCTTGTCTAAACTTAAATAGAAGATTCATTGGAATTGAGTTAGATAAAAATTATTTTAACTTGTCAGTTGAAAGATTAAATAAAATATTTTAAAGGAGTAAACAATGAAAAAAGCTGTTATATATGCAAGATATTCTAGTGATAGTCAAACAGAGCAAAGCATTGATGGGCAATTAAGAGTTTGCAAGGAATATGCTGAAAAGAATGGCTATGAAATTGTTGCTGAATATATTGACAGGGCTATGACAGGCACAAACGATAATCGCCCAGACTTCCAACGAATGATTAAAGACAGTTTTAATAAAAAATGGCAGTATGTTCTTGTATATAAATTTGACAGATTTTCAAGAGATAAATATCAATCAACTTTGCACAAACACACCTTAAAACAAAATGGTGTTAAAGTTATTTCTGCAATGGAGAATATTCCTGACACACCCGAAGGCATAATACTTGAGAGTTTGCTTGAAGGTATGAACCAATACTATTCTGCCGAACTTTCTCAAAAGGTAAAGCGTGGTTTAAAAGAAAGCAGAATTAAAGGCTTGTTTACTGGTGGTCCAACTCCTTATGGCTACAATGTAAAAGACAAAAAAGTTGGCATAAATGAAGAACAAGCAAACATTGTTCGTGAGTATATGTTTAATCAATATTATAGTGGCAAGCGAATTAAAGATATTGTTGCTTTACTTGCTGAAAAAGGAATTAAAAACTCTTATGGCAAACCTTGGACAATAAATATGGTTTCAAGAGTTTTGAGAAATCCAAATTATAAAGGCTGTGTTTATGCTGACAACACCTGCTACACAAATATTTTTCCTGCAATTGTTAGCGAAGAAGTGTTTGATGAAGTTAATGCTCGTTTAAAAGTCGCAAAACGCACTTCTGCACACTTTAAGACCGATATCAATTATCTTTTAAGTGGTAAACTCATTTGTGGCAAATGTGGTGGTTTAATGACCGGAGGCAGTGGCAAAGGCAAACAATTAAGCATTAAAGACCAACCAGACATTGATAAAGAAATTGAGTTTATTAAGCAAAAAAAGAATAATCCAAACCTCAAGGGTTCGGATTATTCTCAAATGGCGGAGTGTGAGAGATGCAAAAAGTACACTTTATTTGATTATCTAATATGTAAAATTATATGATTTTCTTACATGTTTTCACTTCCTCTAAATCTGATTATTTTTAAAATGTACCCAAAGTGTACCCAATTCACAATATTTTTTCTAATTTATCCACAAGTTCTTTTTCTGCGTTTGGGAATAGATGAGCATAAGTGTTTAATGTTTGTTCCGTACTCGTGTGGCCTAGCCTTTTTGCAATTAAAACAATATTAGCACCATTTTCTATTAACAAACTTGCGTGGCTGTGCCTAAAATCGTGCAATCTGATTCTTTTAACTTGGGCTTGCTCGCAGTGACTTTCCAATCTTCTATAAATAGTATGGTCATCTAAAGGTTTATCTCCACCAAATAAAAACTGCTTATTTTTATTCTCTGGGAATGTTTTTAGATAATCTCTAATTGATTCAATTAAATTTTTTGTTAAGATAATTTTTCTAATACTGCTCTGATTTTTTGGCGTTGTAATATAAAAACCTTTATTAAAGCTTCTTGTTGCCACATTTTTTGAAATGTCAAGCTTATTGTTAGCGAAATCAATATCGTTGAAATTAATGGCCAACAATTCACCCAAACGACAACCTGTAAAGTATAAAAATATAAAAAATGTTTTGTATAACAAATCATCTTCAAAAGTGGAAATAAATTTATTAAACTCTTCTAAAGTCCAAATAGACATTTCCTTTTTTGCAACTGTCCGCTTAAACGGTTCAACTCGGCTAACAACATTATCTAAATCATAATATAAATACAAGTACCTAAAAAAAGAATGTAAAAAACCCCTTATTTTGCCTTTATATCTATAACTCAACCCAGATAATGAGTTCTGGAAATCTAAAATATTGTTTTTTCTAATATTTTTTATTTTCATATCACCAAAGTATGGTAATATCCTTTTTTCAGCCAATTTAGTTAAATCGTAAAAAGTGCTTTCCTTTACTTTTGTTTTTTTATAGTTCATAAACTCTAAATAAACTTCTCTAAATGGTTGCTCCAATATATACTTATCTGGCTCAACCAAGCTTTTTCTTTTGTTATACTCGTTTATATATTTTCTATAAGCCTCTTCTGCATCTTTTTTGCGTTCAAAACCGCTTAATCTCTTATGGAACTCTTCTCCATCTTCACAAATTCTAAAGCGGACAGACCATTTTTTATTTTCTCGTTGTTCATAATGAGCCATAGCCTACCCCCTTTTGTTTTAATTTATAAACAAATTATTTACAATTTTAAACTTTTTAATTTTTTGTATCTGGTGGAACGGGCGATTCATTTTTAATATTAACTGTTGGGACTTTCGTTGGTTGTTCTTTTAAGCTTTCATACATAGGATGTAATTCTATAGTTTTTTGAATATCTTCAGTATTTATTTTTTGCATATGCAATCCTGCCCTAATTCTCTGGCGTTCTTTTTCTCTAATCCTCTCTTCGTGGCGAATTCTATCATTAATTTTTGCAATTTTTAGTAACTTCTTAAAAATAGCAATCTTGTTTATATATATACATAAGCAAACCACAAAAGCAATAATGCTAATAATAGTAAAAACAGCAAAGAATATTGTAAATGGTAAATTAGGCTCAACTATCACCACACCACCCGAAGAATTAGTTGTACTCATTATCGCTGTTTTGCTATGCGAATTAACAACAGTAGTTTTTGATAATGAAATAACTAAACCAAAAAAATTTATAATTATCAAAATCAAAGGTACCAGCCATAAAGCACAATATCTCCACCTTGCCTTACTTAATAATTCTCTAGCTTCTTTGGTTTCCACCTCTTCCATTAATGTGATATTTTTTATTTTAAAATCCATTACAAAAATCTCCTACCAGGTTTTTCTTGTTTCTACAACTCTACCAATAATACGCACCGGTAATTCTTCTATTTCTCTATTTGTAAAAAACATTGGTTCAAACTCTGCTGTATTAGTTGGTATTAAAGTGAGCCCTTGCTCGCTTTTTTTAATACGCTTCAGAGTGGCATCATTTCCATTAACCATTATAACACAAATACTTCCACTTTCGGCATCATCAACTTTTTTAACAATAGCGACTTCACCATCAGTTATTTCTGGTGACATACTATTACCCTTAACCTTTAAAGCAAAATACTCTCCAGAACGAGCCATTTCTTCTGGAATCTCTTCATAGTCTATTATGTCTGTTATTGCTTCCAAAGGAATGCCAGCAGGGATAGAGCCAAGCACAGGTATTTTAATACCTTTTTTTTGTGTTTTCCCATTAATTATAAAATCAACATTATAATCAATAGCTTTACAAATAGATTCAATTGTACCTAATGAAACAGAATAAACATTTTT
>CAVFEO010000034.1:0-2010 GCA_963621425.1 bacterium
TAATTCATGAACACAAATACACTACAGAAGAATTAAACTCATTCTTCACTAACATTGATGATATTAAGTTTGATTAATAAAAAAGCACGCCCAACCGGCGTGTTTTTAATTAGTTTTTTTTAAAAATAATCCCAAAGTAGTCATCTAAAAATATATACTTGTTCGGATAATAAATATAATGGTCCACCAAGATACCTAGCAATAGGTATTTTTTTAAAAAAAGAAAAGCACATTTGGTTATGTGCTTTTTTTATATTTATTTATTCAAAATAGTTATTCTTTTTAAATAACGCTTTAAAGAACTTGCCAAAAGCTCTCTTTTTGGTTAGCCATGCTATTTTAGAATTATTGCGTTTGTTTTTTAACATTTTTGGCACAACATAAGCAGAAATGGTTTCTGGATAGTCGCCTAAAATGTTGTATACTTTTTTAATTTTATCAGTAAGTTCAACTTTTGTTTTTCCGCCATTGGCTTGTGTTAAAAAGTTTGTTATCATAATGCCTGGCGTAAGCCTATTAACAAGTACTTTATCATCATAATGGCTGTCACTTTCTTTTGCAAGTGCCTCGGTAAAATATGTTATAGCACGCTTTGCTGTGCCATAAATAGTAAGGCCCGTTTTCATGGCATCATTACTACCATACCCTTCCACATTATAAATTTGCCCATACCCCTGCTCTACCATATGAGCAAAAGCAATTCGGCTTCCATTAATAGCACCTTTTAAATCTACATTAAGCAAAAAATCTATATCAGCCTCTGTTAGCATACACACCGGCAAATCTGGCTGATTAACGCCTGCATTATTTATCCAAATATCAACATTACCAAAAGCTTGCTTTGCTTGTTGCCACAAATTTTCTAACATATCGCTCTTTGTTACATCACATACAACTGTAATTGCTTTAGCTTCACTTTGAATTTTTCCTAGTTCTTTTATAGCAATGTCCAAACTCTCTTGTTTAACATCGCTTAGCACAACATTACAACCCAGTTTTCTAAAATCTTTTGCCATAGCAAAACCAAAACCGCGTGCTGAACCCGTAATAACAACAGTTTTCATTTTCTCTCCTTATAGTTTAATTATATTATCACTAACTTGCAAAATCTTTTTATCGTGAGAAATAATTATAATCATTTTATCTTTACATAGTTCTTTAATTATTTCTATAAAATTATCAATACTTTGAGCATCTAAATCGTTTGTTGGCTCATCAAAAATATAAATTTCTTTATCATCTTTAAGGTTTCTTATAAGCGACATTTTTTTCTTTTCACCACCAGAAAAATTATTTTCAAATTCTGTGTTAAAAAAGTTTTGTTTGTCCTTGCGCTTTAATACCTCATTTAAGTTAAAAACACCAACCAATTCTTTTGCTTTTTTATTTAGTTGTTTTTTAGGATACATTATATTATCAACAATTGGTCTATCAAAAAACATATCATCTTGAAAACTTATACCTATTTTTTCTTTATAGTTATATAAGTTTTTTACATTATATTTTTCGTTTACAACAAATGATGCTTCATCATAATCTTTCAAACCTAAAAGGCATTTTATCATAGATGTTTTACCGCATCCATTTTTACCTTGCAAACAATTTATTTTCCCGCGATAAAAAGCTATATCCTTAAATGCAAACTTATACCATTTTAGTTTATTAATTTGTATACTTTCTATTTGTTCTTTAATAACTAAATTATTATCTTCAACAATATTATCATCCTTTTTATTTTTAATAATTTGTTCTGCTCGCATTACTTTAATAGAATGTTGTTGTAATTGCACTATTGTAAAACCTAAACTTTCTATAGCAGTATACATCTTCATTAAATAAGGTATTAATAGCACCACAACAGAAAGCATTAATTCTGTTGGCAATGTTTCAATAATTAATAAAATAGCAACAAGAGAGCAAACAAATTCTATTACATAACACGCTATCCAATAGAACATATAAATTAAAGTTTTCTTTTTATCTGTTTTAAAATAATTTTTATTTAATTCT
>CAVFEO010000034.1:2020-11040 GCA_963621425.1 bacterium
GTACTAATGAAGCAACAACAATTGTAAATGATGTCATATTCATAGAAGCAATATACGCCAAACTTGTTACTGCCGTAAAAATTGGAACTAAAAATCTAGAAAAGTAAATTTCTAAATACCAATTCACGCTTTCGCCAGAACTTTTTATAATATATGCAAGTTCCCCATTGGTATAGTTTTCTGAATTCAATTTATCATCAAGCATATAGCCAGATAGATAAGCATTAATATAACCCATACATTTAGTGCCAAAAAGTTTTATTATTGTATTCATTACTATACTAATTGTAAAAAACAAAAACATTGTACTAAAAAGCATAATAATTAAATTTGTTATGGACATATCAAGCTGTATTGTTAGCCCAAAAATTTGATATGCAGAGCCTTGAATTCTTGCCGTTGCAACTGATACTGCAAGGGGCACAAGCAATTCTGATACAGATTTTAAAAAGCTTGCAAAATACAATAATATCAAATTTAGCTTTTGTGAATTAGGTAATATTTTCCACAAATAAGCAATTACTCTTTTAGATTTTTTAACCTTTTGAAAATTTTCTCCCATATTCCCTATCAAACATTTATTAATATAAATGTATCACTAATATAAATGTATCACATATGCAAAATAAAATCAAATTAAATACAAAAAAAGCATCTATTGCATAGATGCTTTTTATTAATTAGTACACAATAGGTTCCCCATCCCCTTTAAGGGCTTGAATAGCATATGCTTTATCAAACGAGTTGTATATCGCACTGCCAGAAATAACCATATCTGCGCCAGCTTCAAACACTTTGCTAGCATTTTGCAAATTTACACCACCATCAAAACTAATGGTTAAACTCTTTTTAAGTGTATTTTTAATATGCTTAGCTTCTTTAACTTTAGCAAGAGTGCTTTCTATTAATTTTTGCCCGCCAATGCCCGGCTTAACGCCCATTATTAAAATGATATCTAAATATCTTAAATATGGAGCAATATATGAAAAAGGTACATTAGGAGATATACTTAAACCGCATTTAATACCTGCAGAAGAAATTGCCTTTAAAGCTTTAGTTAAGTCTTTTTCGTTATCAAAAAATTCATACTGCACAGTAATTGCATAAGGTTTTGGTCTAATATATTTTTTTACAGTCCTACTACCACCAGATGTCATAAGATGAACATCAAGCCTTGCTTTTGGATATTTACGCCTTAAAAGAGCAATCATTTTTTCGCTATATGTTTGCTTTGGAACCGCCACCCCATCCATTACATCACAATGAATAAAGTCTGCGCCAGCAGAAAGCAGTTCTTGAACATAATCTACAACATCTCCCCTATCCACGGGTTCAGTTGATGCCGAAACATATTTTTTAACTTGAATGCCTTCATTTTTAGCTTCTGTACTATTTTGTTGTTCTTTAATTTCTGGCACTTAGTCGTACCTCCTATCCCATTGTTTTTTTAGTTCTTTATAAATCTCTACATATCTAGTATACCTATTTATAGAAATTTTACCACTTTTTACGGCTCTTTTTACAAAACACTCTTCATCTTTTTCTGCTATATGAACACAAGAAGAGTATTTACATTTATCACTATATTTCAAAAAATCTGGATAATAACGCATTAATGATGAGTATTTAATGCTATCTAAAAAGTATCTAGAAAAACCAGATGTATCAGCAATTCTTATATTATCATTAAAAATATTTATTTGGCTATGCCTTGTTGTATTTTTACCGCGCAAGTTTTTGCCAACATCACCAACTTTGGCTTGTCCGCCAAGCATATTAATAATGCTAGACTTGCCAACAGCAGATTGCCCAACCAAACTTGATGTTTTATTCTTCAAAAGCTTTATTAAATCTTCCTTCCCTTGCATTGTAACGCTTGATAACACAACAATATCTTTAACCACATTACAATATTGCAATTTTAAATCTTTCACCCACTCATCTTGCAAAATATCCGCCTTGGATAAAACAAGAATTGGGTTAATACCAAACGCTATACACTTAACTATTAGTTTATCCACCAAAAACAAGTCTGGCTCAGGGGTTTTTGTTATAACTATAACCAAATTATCTAAATTGCTAACAGGTGGCCTAATTAATTGATTTTTTCTTGGATAAACAGAATTAATTACATAATCATCTCCTGCAATCTTTTCAAAATCTACAAAATCTCCAACAAGAATTAATGAATTATTTTTTTTAAGGTTACCCCTAGCACTAGCATCTACTTCTTTACCATTATAATATACAGTGAACAAATCTGCTATTTTTTTTATTATTAATCCCTTCATTAAAAATCCTTTTTACATTTTATCTGGCATATCAATAGCAAGCGTATCTAAACCTTGTTTTAACGCCTTTAAAACAAGAGCACATATAGCAAGTAAGCTTTGCTTGCGTTTTTCATCTTTTTCTTTTAAAACATTAATATTGTTATAAAATTGTGAAAATGCGTTAGCAACATTATATAGGGCTAAGCATAAAGCATTTAAACTTAAATCTTTTAAACAAGTTTCATAACTTTCTATTTGCTTTAAAATATTTAGTACAATATTTGCTTCTTCTTTTGTTTGAACGCAAACTTCACTAGGTTTAACATCAGCTTTATTTAAAAGAGAATTTATGCGTGCTCCATTGTATTGAATATATGGTCCGGTTTTACCTTCAAAAGACAAAAATTTATCTATATCAAAAATATAATCTTTACTAATTGTGTTACTTAAGTCACCATATTTTAATGCAGAAACGCCAATTTCTCTTGCTAAATCTTTAGTTTCTTTAACGCCATTAGATTGTAATTTTTCTTGAGCCTTTTCAACAACCATATTATAAACATCTTCTAATTTAATCACATCTCCACCACGGGTTTTGAACGCCTTACCATCTTTTCCATTCATTGTACCAAAAGGAACATAAATTAGCTCTTGTTCTTTTGGCGAAATTTCTGCTTTTTTGCACGCTCTAAACACTTGAGTAAAATGTTGCTTTTGCCTATTATCTGCAACATAAATAATTTTATCTGGATGGAAATCTTTATTCCTTTGATATATTGTTGCAATATCAGTTGTTGCATACAAATCTCCGCCATTAAACTTTTTCAACAATACTGGAGGCATTGGATTTTTATACCTCTGTTCTTCGTCTTCGCTTTTTTTAGGAATAGGTATATGCTCCCCTTCTTCTGCAACATCACAAACTATAGCCCCATTTGAGTTATATGCTAGTCCTTTATCAATAAAAATTTGTACAACTTCATCAATAAAAGGTGCTGCATCACTTTCTCCAAGCAAAAAATCAAAATGCGTGTTAAGTAAATTATAATATCTATTAATTTCTTTTACACTAATTTCTCTTATTTGCAAATAAGCACTGTAATAAGGTTCTTGTTTATTTTGAAGTTTTAAAGTATAATCATCTGCTTTACTTTTAAAATCAGGTTCTTCCTTCTTTCTTGTTGACGCTTTAGGGTATTCAACATTAAGCAAATTAAGAGTTATTTCACTATTTTTAGCGGTTATTTTACTTTTTGAATTAAAATTAAAATAACCATCGTCTTCTAATTGTGCAAGCGTTAAACCCATTTGCAACCCAAAATCGCCAAAATGGACATCACTATAAACCTTATTTCCAAATAGTTTAAAAACCCTCCTTAAACCTTCACCAATTATAGGCGAACGCAAATGCCCCATATGTAAAGCCTTTGCAACATTTGCTCCACCATAATCCATAAATATAGTTTGAGGTTTTCCCACTTTTTCCACACACATCATTTTATCTTGTAGCATATCATTCGCATATTTTGTTAACGCTTTATCTGTAAGTTTAATATTGATGTATGCCGGTTTTACCGCTTCAAATGTAAAATACTCGTTTGAATTAATTTGTTCAACAATATTTTTAGCAATATCTATAGGATTTTTACCTAATTGCTTTGCCAATTTAAAACAGTTATTATATTGAAAATCTGCAATATCAGGTATAGTGCTAAATTTGATTTCTACACAGTCATCGTTCAACCCAAGTTTATTTAATCCACTTTTAATAATTTCTTCTAAATCTTTTTTTACAATCATAATTCCTCCATAACGCGTTTTCTTAATTGTCCACACGCACCATCAATATCTTCCCCTAAAGAACGCCTTAAGGTTGCACTAATACCTACATTATTTAAATTTTGGACAAAATCTTCAGCAACTTTTTTTGTTGTTTGTTTTAAATTTCTTTCTTTTACTTCATTTAAGTTAATAACATTTACATGGCAAACTTTTCCCTTAAGCAAGTTAGCTAATTCTTTTACATTTTTTTCACTGTCATTAACGCCCTTAACTAAAGTGTATTCAAAATAAACTCTTCGTTTTGTTTTATCAAAATAGTAATCGCTTGCATTAAGTATATCTTTTATAGAATAAACTCTTGCAATAGGCATAATAACTTTTCTATCATCATCATTTGAGGCGTGCAATGAAATAGTTAAATTTACTTTAAAGCCATCATCAGCCAATTTTATAATTTGAGGCACTAAGCCACAAGTTGAAAGTGAAATATTTCTCTGGCTTATGTTAATAAATTTTTCTGCAGATACAAGCATAATAAACTTAGTAACATTGTTATAATTATCTAAAGGTTCTCCACAGCCCATTAGCACAATGTTTGTTATTTTTCTGTCCTTGATATTCCCACCCATTTCTCGGTTAGCAATTATCACTTGAGCTAAAATTTCACCAGCAGTTAAATCTCTGACTTTTCCGCCAAGAGTAGATGCACAAAATTTACAACCCATTGCGCAACCGACTTGAGTAGAAACGCAAACAGTGTTGCCATATTTATATTGCATTATTACACATTCAATAATATTACCATCAAAAAGTTTAATGGCATACTTTTTTGTACCATCAACACTTTGTTGGTATGATGCTATTTCTGGTAAATCACAATTAAAAGAACCTAATATTGATTCTTTTTCTATTTGTGGAATATTAGTAATAGATGAGAAATTTTTACCATCATAAAGAGCTCTTAAAACTTGTTCTGCCCGAAAAGGCTTCAAACCATTAATTTTAAACAAGTCTTTTAATTCTTGCAAAGAATAGTTAAGTATATTATCCATTACTCGCACACCTCACCGACAAAGAACTTGTTACCATTTAAAAAGTTTTTAATATTTAAAACTTTACCATTTGGTGCTTGTATTTGAGTTATACTTATCGCCTTATTATCGCCACAAGCAATAACTAATCCATTTATTTTATCACTTGCCAGTATTTCTCCACTTTTTGCAATACTTGTCACTTTAAAATCTGAACTTTGAGCATTATAAACTTTAAACCTTTTATCATTATAAATAAAAAACGATGTAGGGTTAAGAGCATATGCTTTAATTGCTCTAATTATATTTTCTGCGCTATTATTAAAATTAATTTTAGCATCTTGCTTTGATATCTTTTTACTAAAACTAACCTTGCTCTCATCTTGTTTTAATGCATTTTGGCGGTAAAAAGTAAAGTTTGCCAACACTTTTACAATACATTTAGCACCAAGTTCACTTAATTTGTTAGCAAGAGTTATGCTGTTATCTTCTTTTTCAACAACAATGCTTTCTTGATAAAAAATATCCCCATCATCCATACCAATATTTGTTTGCATAATAGTAATTCCTGTTATATCATCACCGCCAAGCAAACAGGCACTTACAGGGCTAGCGCCCCTATATTTAGGCAAAAGCGAACTATGTATATTTATAACTCCATATTTACACATATCAATAATAGTTTGAGGCAATATTTTACCATAAGCACAAGTAATAATAACATCTGCATTAAGTGCAATTAAAGAATCCAAGTTAACTTCTTTTAATTTTTCAAACTGAAAAACTGGGACATTAGCATTGATTGCCCATTTTTTTGTTGGACAAAAATCAATCTTATTTCCCCTAGAATTTATTTTATCTGGCTGACAAACAACCCCAACTATTTTATGCCCAGCATCATATAAAGCCTGCAATGGCTTTACAGAAAACTCAGGCGTTCCCATATAAATAATGTTCATATATTGCCTACTTTTAATTTTTATTGATTTTGTTCTTTTTCTACTTTACTTTTTTTAACATTAGCCAACTTGTCTATGTACAATATACCATCTAAATGGTCATTTTCGTGGCAAACAACTCTTGCTGGGTAATCATTAAGAATCATAGTAAAAGGCGTGCCATCACGCGTAAATGCACTAATTTTAACATGTGTAGGTCTTTCTACATACCCACTTCTATTCGGCACAGATAAGCAACCTTCTTTCAATATACAAGAACCAGACATTTCGCTTAGTGTTGGATTTATAAATTCAACCTTCATCCCTTCTATTTCTATTATAAACGCCCTAAACAATACACCAACTTGAGGTGCAGCAATACCACACCCATTATTTTTTAGCATTGTTTCGTACATATCATCTAAAAGTATTGCTAAATCTTTATCAAACCTTTTAACTTCCTTGCACTTTTTTCTTAATATATCATCACCTTCAACAACAATATCTAGTAATGCCATAAGTCCTCCTTTAACTTAAATTTTGTGGGTTTAATTCCACAAAGCATAAAACTTTTTTATTTCTGTTTTCATCAACTATGTTGTATATTTCTTGTATTATTTGTTCTTTTTTATCTTGTTTTATTTTTAACAATATTTGATATCTATATTTTGTTTTTATTTTTTTTACAGGGCAAGCCACCGCTTTACAAAAAGCAAACTCTTCCGCATACTTATCTTTTAATTCTAAAATTTTAGAATAACATTGTTGAATGTTAGATAAAGCATCTTCTTGTTTTTCGCTAGAAAATAAAATTCTAATAATGCTAGTAAATGGCGGAAAATTTGTTGTTTTTCTAAGTGCTACCTCGTGCTCATAAAACCCTTCATAATCATAATTTGTTGCATACCTATATACAAAATATTTTGGCTTATAACTTTGAAGAACCACTTCTCCCTCAACATCGGCACGTCCAGCACGCCCTGCAACCTGTGTTACAAGTTGAAAAGTCCTTTCATTTGCTCTAAAATCTGTTTGATGCAAACCAATATCCGCATCAACAATTCCCACAAGTGACACATTAGGGAAATCGTGCCCTTTAGCAATCATTTGTGTTCCAATTAAAATGCTTGGTTTTGTTTGCTCAAATTGTGATAATATTTGCAAATGCCCATTTTTTCCTTTAGTTGTGTCGTTATCCATTCTAAAAATTGGCACATTAGGAAATAGCCCGGCAATTTCTTCTTGAATTTTTTGCGTCCCTATAGCACCAACTCTAAAGTCTTTTGCACCACACTTAGGACAAGTGTTTATAACATGAAACCTTTTATCACAGAAATGGCACTTTAGCTGATTATCTTCTTTATGATAAACCAAACTAACTTCGCAATCTGTACAAGTTGGCGTATAGCCACATTTTTGGCACCTTAAAAAAGAAACGAACCCTCTCCTATTTAAAAATATAATTGCTTGATTTTTATTTTCAATACATTCTTTTAATTTACCTGCTAGATGAGAAGATATAGCACCATACTCACCATTCAAAATGCTTTCATACATATTAACAGAATAAATTGTTGGCAAACTTTTTTTATTGGCCCTTGTTGGCAATGTCGCTAGATTGTATTCGCCTTGTTTAGCCTTAAAATAACTTTCTATGCTAGGGGTTGCACTTCCTAAAACAACTGGACACTTATTATACTCCCCCCTAAATTTTGCAACATCAATAGTGTTGTATCTTGGGTTAGAGTCGCTCGTATAAGAACTATCATGCTCTTCATCAATAACAATAAGCCCCAAATTATCTAGCGGAGCAAATATTGCAGAGCGTGCGCCCACCGCAATACGAGCCACACCTTTTAATAGCTTTTCCCATTCGTCATAGCGTTCGCCATCACTTAATCCACTATGTAAAATAGCAACCAAATCGCCGAAGCGAGCCTTAAAATTGCTTAACACTTGCGGTGTGAGCGAAATTTCTGGCACAAGCATTATCGCATTTTTCCCCTCATCTAACGCTTGCTGTATGCTATGCATATATACTTCCGTTTTTCCGCTACCAGTAACGCCATACAATAAAACAATTTTGCCCGCTGAATTCTTTATTTGTTGCATCGCCTTTTGTTGCATTGCATTTAATTCTATTTTTTTATCTTGCTTCACATTGTAAAGAACTTTACGTTCAACACGCATTGGAGCGACTTCTATTAAGCCTATTTCTTTTAACTTTGCAACAGCACTAGCAACAAACTTTTCATTCAATTCGCTAATAAGTGATTGCCCATTTTGAAATAAATACTCTAAAACTGCTTTTTGATTTTGTTGCCTTGATGTTGCGTTTTTTATAAACTCTTCCGCCATCTTATTATCTTTAATTTTAGCGGAAAGCCTTTCCAACTTTTTAACTCTGCCTCCGCGCAATTTGCTTGGAATAAACAACCTTAAAACATCAATTTTCCTTAAATGATAAGCTTGCGTCATTTTATCCATTAAGGCTAACATTTCAGGTTTAATTATTGGGCATTCATCAAGAATACTTATAATGTCTTTTATTTTATTTAAATCAACACTTGCATCATCTTCACTATGCTCACCAATTACAAAACCTTCAATTTTTTTAGGGCCGAAAGGCACAAGAACCCTATCGCCCACCCTAACCGGCAAATTAACAGGAATTCCGTAATCAAATACCCTATCTACTTCACTATTTTGAATATCTACAATCACTTTTGCTAGCATAGCAAAGATTATAACATAAAACTACTTTGATGTCAAACTATGTATTAGTTATAACAAAAATATTATGTATTACATAAATATTATATTGTGAGGTGCTAAAATGAAAATAATATGTATAAAATTACCAAAATGCATTAGTTTTTTTATTAAACCATTTGTTAAAAACAAAGATAAAAATTAATAAAACACATATTGACACTAAAACATTTTTGTGCTATAATTTAATAAAATAATTAGAAAAAATTAGGGATAATTATTTT
>CAVFEO010000035.1:0-6670 GCA_963621425.1 bacterium
TACTTTAGGAGATGATATAGATTAAAAAAACGGGCTATTTTTTTAAGGCCGTTTTTTTATTAATTTAAATGTCCAAATTATTATTTCTTTTAACTATTCTTTTATAAAGTTTTACTAATCTTGGGCGATTATATCTTTGTACTATAATGCAAACGCAATCAACAAAGGCGCAAATAATGGAAGTTAGTATAAAAACTAAGGCTTGCCCATAAGGGATAATCAATAATAACGGGACAAAAGCTAAAACACACATTATTTCGTGTACAACTTCAGCTTGGCAAGTGGCACCCAAAATTTCTTCTATGTTTTTCTCTTTAATATCAAAAGCTGTTTTATCATAAGTAGGTATTGCAGTTTTCCAGCGCTTAACTTTTAATATTTTATATAAAAGTCTTTCAAATTTACGTTCTTTAAACCACCATAAATTAAAATTCATTTTGTTGTGATATTTCATATTTATTAGTGATCCTGCTAATGGCCTAATGCAAGCCTGATAAAAAGTTGTGATTAATGTTACAGCTATAATTTCAATTGTGTTATTATTTATTAATAGGGATAAAATGAAAAAAGATAGAGAAATAATGAAGAAAGTTGATATAAAATATTTAATCCATGGCTTTAAATTCATATGTTTATTGTAAGTCAATAAAGGGTAAAAGTCAAGTAAAAAAGATTAAAACAGATTGATGGTTTTAATATGTTTTTTTATGTTACGTAAATAATTATAGTTGTAAGTTATGGCATTTTTTGTATTTTATAAAATGATTTGACAAATTTTTATTGTTTTGGTATTATAATTTTATAGGGAGGAAAATGATATGAAAGAAAGCAAATATTTGGCGAACAATTATTCTAATTTGTATGAAACTGATTTTTACAAAAAAGAGCTTAAATTTTTAGGATCAGATGAGGCTGCTTTGCATAAATTTGAGTGTCTTGCGGCACTAGCAAATGCCTTGTATACAGAAAGCTCACAGCATATAGGTTTTACAAGCGAAAAGCCAGAAAACGCTTTAATGTGCAGTGTAGGAGAGAGTAAAATAATTAAAGGAATATTAAGGGAACATCCAGAAGCAATCGAAGTTTTAAGAGATGCTGCAGGTATTGATAGAAAATATCACCCAAGTACTAAACTGACTGCACTTGATGCGGCTGTTAATATTTGTAAAGAACATTTAGAAATGGTTAAAAGTGAAGATAAAAACAAAGATAAAGAACAAGAAGGAAGAGATAGATAATAATTAAAAAAACCACAAAGCGATGATTGTGGTTTTTTTAGTTGGTGCCGAAGGAGGGACTCGAACCCTCATGAAGTTGCCTTCGCAAGATTTTGAGTCTTGTGCGTCTGCCATTTCGCCACTTCGGCATTTAGTGTTACAAAATACATATTAGCATACCAAATGCAAAAAATCAAGAGATAAAAAATAAAATTTACAAAATTTAAAACTTATATGTTTAAGGTTGTAATTGCAAAATCATTACTTGACATAATATATTAACTATGTTAAAATGTTTATAGTGTAATTATCGAGGTGAACTATATGTTGTTTAGTAAAAAGAAAAATGAGAAAAATCTAAATGCTATAGAAAGTGCAAACAAAAGTGCGGATGAAAATTGGATTAAAGTGTTTGGACCAAACATATTAACGGAATTTAATCAAAATTTTGAGCTTTATACTTATTTAGATGGTGATGATCAAGCAAAAGAAGATGCTCATAGTAGATGTTTAAAATTGTTAAAAGAAGAGCCAGGTTTTTTGTTTGCTATAGATGATGAAAATCATAACATAATGGAAAGAATGGTTTTAATTAATGGCGTTAGCAGGTTTATAGATTTGTTGAAAGAATCTGGTAAAAATGGTGGCGTTGGCGTAATCGCTTTAACAGATAGTAGATTTTTAAGAGAGCCTTTGTGTTTTTCGGTTTTACAATCATCTCAAAATGCGGACATTGAGAGAGTTAATAAAGAGATAGAGCAACTTGGCGTAAACCCTGTTAATAGTGAAAATGAAAAATGGACAAAGATATATAAAGCAAAAGAAAGCAAAATGGAAGAAGATACATTGGTTGGCCAAAAGATTTTTAGCGAAAGAATAAAACCAATTGTTAAATCGTTAATAAATGTACACACAGAAGATACAACTCAAAATAGATAATAAATGGAGGTTTTGGATGATGATTTTGGGTAGAAAAAAAGCAATTTTAAAGACAGCAAACGATTTATATGAAAGTATGACTAAGTATTCAAGAGTTAAAAGTAATTTTTATAAAACAGTTTCTCCGTTAGATATAAAAAGTGTTGATGAGAAAGTGTTAAAAGCGTTGATGCAGTATCCAGAAATCGCTACATGCATTTGCCCAAATGATGTGCCATTTATTCTTTTTTGTGTGGAGTGTAATTTTGTGGAAAGTGTTAAATGGTTTTTAAATCATTCTCCTAAAAAGGATATAAAAGATAAACAAAATAGAAAAAATATTGCTATATATGCTTATGAGTTAGACCTAAAAGAAATTCTAGATTATTGCATTGAAAAATGTCCTCAATTGTTACAAGAACCAGACATAAATGGTATAACGGTATTTACTAGAATGGAAAATGATAAAAAAATAAAAGAATTAACAAATAAAAAAGGCTAAATTAATAGCCTTTTTATTTTTAATCTCTAACTTTAATATGAGCTTCTCTTAGTTGCTTTTCGCTTACTTTACTTGGAGCTCCCATTAATAAATCTTGTGCTTTTGCATTCATTGGGAAAGGAATAACATCTCTAATATTTGTTACATTTTGAAGTAGCATTAGCATGGTTTCAAGTCCCGGAGCAATACCTGCGTGAGGTGGCGCCCCATAAGTAAATGCGTGGTACATAGCAGTAAATTTTTCTTTAATAGTATCTTCAGAGTAACCTGCAATTTCAAAAGCTTTCACCATTGTCGCAACATCAGTGTTTCTAACAGCACCACTTGCAAGTTCTACACCATTACATACAAGGTCGTATTGATGAGCCAAAATGTCAAGAGGTTTTTGCTCGTTTAAAGCTTTTAATCCGCCTTGAGGTAATGTAAATGGGTTATGACCAAAGTCAATACTTTGGGTATCTTCGTTAAATTCATAAAATGGGAAATCATCAATCCAACAGAATCTGTACACACCATCTTCTACCAAGTTGCATTTTTTACCTATTTCAAGTCTTAATAATCCAATTAGCTTTTCGCATTTGGTTTGCTTTTTATCTGCAATAATGAATATATCATCGCCTACTTTAGCGTTTACGCGTGCTTTTAATGCATCTAATTCTTCAGCGGTTGTAAATTTGGTAATAGGACCTTTTAAAGTTCCATCTTCTAAAACTCTAAGCCAAGCAAGACCGCCTGCACCTTCACTAATCATATATTGAGTTAGGTTTTCGTAAAAACTCTTGCTTTGACCGTTTGTATTTAAAGCAAAACCTCTAACCGTGCAACCAGCAAAGGCAACAAAAGTTGTGTTTGCAAAAATATCAGTTAATTCTTTAATTTCAATTGGGTTTCTTAAATCTGGTTTATCAGAGCCATATTTTAGCATTGCTTCACGATATGGTATATGAATAAAAGGCTTTTTATCATCAAGTTTTAATGTCCCGAACTTTTTAAATAATTGTTTAATTAATTTTTCAGTAATTTCTTGAACATCTTGTTGGTTTGCATAACTCATTTCCATATCAAGTTGATAGAATTCACCTGCAGAACGGAAAGCTCTTGAATCTTCATCTCTAAAGCAAGGCGCAATTTGATAGTACTTTCCAAGTCCGCCAATCATAAGCAATTGTTTAAACTGTTGTGGAGATTGAGGCAATACATAAAATTCGCCATGATGCAATCTGCTTGGCACCAAAAAGCATCTAGCGCCTTCTGGGCTATCTGCAGATAGTATTGGGGTGTGAACATCGTGGAAATTATTTTCACGCATAAAGCACCTAATATCCCAAATAACATCTTCTCTTAGTTTTAATCTGGCCATGCAATTAGGGTTTCGCATATCTAAATATCTATACTTTAGTCTTAAATCTTCGCTAACCTTTTCGCTATCCATAATTTCAAAAGGCAAAACATTATTGCTTTTTGATAGTAATGTTATTTTATCTACAACAAGTTCAACTTTACCAGAAATAATTTTTGTGTTGACTGTATCTTCGCTTCTTTTTTCAATTTTTCCTTCAACAGATATAACGCTTTCTTTTGTTATACCTTCAAGTTTAGTTTCGTCGTGGAAAACAAGTTGCGTAAAACCCTCTTCATCTCTTAGGTCTACAAACTTAATTCCACCATGGTCTCTAATAGAACTAACAAAACCAGAAAGTTTTGCTGTTTTGCCAATTAATTTTTCATCTATTTGAGAACTTACATGTGTTCTATATTCTTCCATTTTTTGCTCCTTACGATATTTTTATAGGTATTTAGTGTTTTTTATTTTAATTTATGTTATATTTTTAAAATTAAGTTATGGAGTTATTCTGTTGGGACCTCTAAAGATAAACATACTTTCTTTAATTGTTGTTCCCAAAAGTAACATAGTTAATCTATCAAGGCCAATACCAAAACCGCCATGAGGTGGGCATCCATATTTAAAGAATTCAAGATAGAATTTTACATCATCTTTAAGTCCTTTTTCTTCAGCTTGTTTGCATAAGATATCATATCTATGTTCTCTTTGAGCTCCTGTAGTTATTTCAACCCCTTTCCAAATTAGGTCATAACCTTGTGGTATTCCATTTTTTCTCATATGGTAGAAGGCTCTATGTTCTGCATCAAAGTCTGTTACAAATAAAAATTCGCTATTAAATTTATCTTTAGCTAAATCTTTACATAGTTTTTCAGCTTCAGTTGTCATATCGCCCATTTCAGATTCTGGCACAGAATAATTGTATTTTTCTTTTAATTCTTTGTAAACATCTGACAACTTCATTACAGGAAATGGAGTTTTGGGGACAATAACATCCACATCAAAAAGTTCTTTAATTTTCTCGCCATATTTATTTTTAACTTCGTTTAGAGCATATTTAATCATTTCTTCTTCAAAATGCATAACATCTTCATAACTATTGATATAACTAAATTCTATATCAAAGCCTGTAAATTCTGTTGTGTGTTTGCTTGTATATGATTTTTCAGCTCTAAATACTGGGCCTACTTCAACAACTTTTTCAAAACCACTTGCCATAGCCATTTGTTTGTAGAATTGTGGGCTTTGAGATAAGTATGCTTTTGTATCAAAGTATTTTATTTCAAATACTTCTGAACCGCTTTCACTTGCAGTCGCTATTGTTTTTGGTGTGTGAATTTCAATAAAATCTCGGTCAAGAGCGAACTTTTTTAAAGCGTTTAATAGGGCGGTTTGAACTTTAAACATAAGTGTATTACGCTCACTTCTAAGGTCAAGCCATCTATAATCAAGTTTTAAATCTATGCTCGCATCATTATGTATAGGTAAGGCTTCTGCTTTGCTAATTAATTCAATTTCTTCTGCTAAAACTTCAATGCCACCAAGTTTAACATATTCATTTTTTAAAGCCTTGCCTTTAACAGAAATAACACTTTCAAGTGTAATTTGGTCAACAATATTATCTAGTTCTTCATTTTTACCTTTTTCTACAGTTACTTGGATTTTGCCCGTTACATCACGAAGGACAATAAATGCCATAGTTTTTTTGTTACGGATATTTTCAACAAAACCATAAAGTAAATTTTGTTCATCAATTTTAACATTTTTAATTAAATTTCTTTCCATTTTAAACCTCTAATATAGTACAAAAAAAGTGCAATTTTAATAATTGCTAGTGATTTCTTATACTACTAAAATAATTAAACATTATCTTTTATAGCACAAAAAGTGTTAATTGTCAAGTAAATAATATATTAGAAATAATTAAAAAGCACCATAAGGCGCTTTTAATTCATTAAATTTATTTCTTTTATTTTTTTACCCTTGTTGTTTTTTAGTGTTTTAATTAATGAAACTATAACAAATCCAATTACTACAAATTCATACATTGTGCCAACATAATTTGCAACAGTTAAATTGTAAATTCCAACCGCTAAAGAAGCTAAAATTTGTCCAGTGGTAAGTACAACAATGTTGTTTTGCCATGTTACATAAATAACTACAAGATTTCCCAAAATTAGTAACAGACAATATATAGAATCAAATGTTACAGCTCCTACAGCAAGAATAAGACTTTCAAATAATACAAGTTCTGCAAGTTCTGGCTTAAAACCCTTTTTTGCATAAATAAGGAAAAGGGTTGATTTTACACATGCAATGAATAAAGTAATAACGCCAATCCAAGAAGACAGCAATGCTTAACTTAGACAGTATAAAATTTGACAAGAAAGCTGAAATACAAAAAATTTAGTTCGTTCTTTACAATAAAAACTATATATTGCACAAAAAAGAGCAATAAACATACATATTTGTGCCAAAACAAACAATGTTACATTAGTAATTTCAGGGAAAAATGAAAGGATATTTTGCATATAACTTCTCCTATAAGTAGTTACAAATTTAACATAAATGTAAAAGAAAAGCAAATGATATAGAAAAAATTGCAGAACAGATTATTTTAATTTGTGATAATTAAATAAAATTAAAATAATTTTTATCCGTAAATCATATAAAATGTTTAAAATTGAAGAT
>CAVFEO010000035.1:6680-9968 GCA_963621425.1 bacterium
TATGTTTGTGATAAATTCATAATACTTTGTTACAACTTGACAACTTTTTGTTTATTTGATATATTATTGATACTTTATAATAGCTGTTGCTTCGGAGGGTATATGTTAGATAAAAAATATAATTTTTTAGAATGTGATGAAAAGTGGAAAGAATATTGGATTAAAAATCAAATTTATAAATATGGTAAAAGGTCAAATAGACCTACTTTTTCGGTTGATACACCACCCCCAACTGTTAGTGGGGCGCTTCATATAGGGCATATTTCTTCTTACACTCAAGCAGATATGTATATTAGATTTCAAAGGATGATGGGGCATAATGTGTTCTTTCCAATGGGGTTTGATAATAACGGATTGCCTACAGAGTTGCTTGTTGAAAAAGAATTGAAAGTTAGAGCGCATACTATGCCTAGGGAAGAATTTACACAAAAAGCGTTAGAATTAGTTAGTAAGTATAACGACAACTACAAAAAATTAATGGTTGCAATGGGTGTTAGTTTTGATAAAGATTTAATGTATAACACAATAGACAAGAAAAGTCAAAGAACAAGTCAAAAAGCTTTTTTAGAACTAGCTAAATCTGGTAAGGCTTTTAGGTCTGATATGCCAGCACCTTGGTGTTGCAAATGTAGGTGTAGTGTAGCTAATGCAGAAATTGAAGATTCAGAACTTGCAAGTAGTTTTAATTATTTAAACTTTAAACTTGCAGATGGTTCAGGCTCTCTTCCCATAGCAACAACTAGACCAGAATTTTTACCTGCATGTGTAGCAATATTTGTTAACCCTAAAGATGAAAGATACACTTCATATATTGGTAAAAAAGTTTGTGTCCCTTTATTCGAAGACAAAGTTGTAACTGTTATTGCTGATGATATGGTCGGCATAGATAAAGGTACTGGCGTTGTTATGTGTTGTACTTTTGGTGACCAAACAGATGTAGAGTGGTGGAAAAAGTATAAGCTAGAGTATAAGCAAGCCATTGATGATGGTGGTAAGATGACCGATATTTGTGGCAAATATGCTGGCCTTAAAATCGTAGAGGCCAGAGCTCAAATTATAGAAGATTTAAAAGCTAATGGCTATTTATACAAACAAGAAGAAATAACTCATGCTGTAAAAGTTCATGAAAGATGCGATACGGCAATTGAATTCTTAACTAAAAAACAGTGGTTTATTAGAACTAGTACCCCAGAACTTATTTCTAAATGGAAAGAGTTGGGAGCTAAAGTAAATTGGTATCCATCTAATATGATTGTTCGTTATAATGCTTGGGTTGAAAATATGAATCAAGATTGGTCTATTTCTCGTCAAAGATATTTTGGCATACCTTTCCCAGTATGGTATTGTGCAAAATGTGATAAACCTCACTTTGCTGATATAAAAGATTTGCCAGTTAACCCTCTTTCAACATCCTATAATGGTAAGTGCGAATGTGGCTCAACAGAGTTTATTCCAGAAAGTGATGTTCTTGATACTTGGGCAACAAGTTCTCTAACTCCTCAAATTAATACTAATTGGGTAGATGATGAGATTAAATCAAAAGAATGTATGCCAATGGATATGCGATTTTGCGCAAGGGATATTATTAACACTTGGGATTTGCGTACAATTATTAGAGCTTATTATCATCAAAACAGTTTGCCATGGAAAAACTTGTTAGTTGCTGGTTGGGTTATGGCGGATAAACATAATAAAATAAGCAAGCATCTTGCTAATGATAATAACAAAATGAATCTTGACTTTTTACTTAAAAATTATGGCGCCGATGTTATTAGATATTGGTGTGCTAACGGTGCTTACGGTAGAGATGTAATGTTTAGTGAAGATGGATTTAAAGATGGGTATAAATTGTCAAACAAATTATGGAACGCATCTAAATTTGTACTATCATTTTTAGAAAATTATACTCCAAAAAAGCCTGATAAAGTTTTACCAGTGGATAATTACTTTATGCATAAGTATAATCAAATGCTAGAAGAGGTTATGGGTTTATATAATCAAGCAGAAGTTGGTTTTGCAAAAGCCAGGATAGAAAAGTATTTCTGGAACTTCTGTGATAACTACATTGAACTTGCTAAAAATAGATTATATAAGCCAGAGATTTATCGCGAAGAGGCAAAAACGAGTGCTCAATGGGCTTGTTATAATATATTGTTAGGTTTATTAAAATGTCTTTCTATTACAATGCCGTTTATTACAGAAGAAATTTATCAAGCATATTTTGCGAAATTTGATGGGGAAGAAAGTATACATTTAACCATACTTGCACCACTTAATGTGGATGAGTGTGAAAATATTATTGATGCAGGCGATGAACTTGTTGAGCTTGTAGCATATATTCGCCAATTTAAATCTGAAAATCAAATTAGTTTAAAAACAAAAATTAAAAATGCAGATATTAAGGCTAAATATATAGATTTTATTGCTTCATGCGATTACGATGTTAAAGCGGTATCAGGTATACAAGAATTAAATTTGCAAAAAGCAGATAATTTACAAATCACATTTGGAGAAATTATTTCTGATGCAGAGTAAATAAAAATAGCACAAATTAATGTGCTATTTTTTTCTTTGTTTATCAAGTTGATGTATTAAAACTATAATTGCTTGAATTGGAACGCCTATTAAAAATATAGGCCATGCGTTAGTAGCGGGTAATGCTTGTACAAACGAGCAAGTTATTGTAGCCCACATACATAAAGATACTAAAATTGTTGTTGTTAGGGTTGACCACCATTTAAAAGAACAAAGAGATATTAACAACAAAGATACTGGTAATGCCCATAAAAATACCATCCACGCATCACTAGATGCATAAATTTTATTGTAGACAAAAATTATTGTTGCGACAGCATAACAACTAACAAAGAATAAAAGAGCAATAATAATTTTTATTCTATTTGAAAAGTTTTTATTTTTTAATTTTGGCGGTTCAGTGTTCTTTTTTATTAGCCATTCAAATTCAACTTCATAAAATTTACACAAGGAAATAAGCACATCAATATCTGGCATACTTTCTCCATTTTCCCAACGAGATACAGCTTTGTCGCTGTAATTAAACTTTTCTGCAAGTTGTTTTTGTGTTAATTTTTTGCTTTTTCTAAGCATTATTAAATTTTCTTTTATATTCTCTTTAATGTTTTCCATATTTTCATTATAGCACAAAAAGTTATAAAATCAAATAATTCTTATATTCTATTTTAAATAGAGTTTAAATTTTTGTACATTAAAATAGGATTCAAGTTGAGAGCTAAATTAAAAATATTTACTTGCCATGCACATATATGT
>CAVFEO010000036.1:0-9694 GCA_963621425.1 bacterium
ATATTAATATATAAAGTTAGAATTTATGTGTTACTAAAAGAATAAAAGGATAATGAAGAAATGATTAATGATAAAGTAAGAAATATTGCGATAATAGCACACGTTGACCACGGTAAAACTTCTCTTGTAAATGAGATGCTTAAGCAAGGTAATGTGTTTAGAGAAAATCAAGAAGTTGAAGATAGAGTTATGGATAGTGATGCTCAAGAAAGAGAAAGAGGCATCACAATTTTGGCTAAAAATACTTCATGTATGTACAAAGACGTCAAAATAAATATTATAGACACTCCAGGACATGCCGATTTCGGCGGAGAAGTAGAGCGCGTTATGAAAATGGTTGATGGCGTTCTTCTTGTTGTTGATGCATTTGAAGGACCTATGCCACAAACTAGATTTGTACTTCAAAAGGCTCTTGAAATGAACCATAAAGTAATTGTTGTTATAAACAAAATTGATAGACCTGATGAAAGAATTAAAGAAGTTATTGATGAAGTGTTGTTACTATTTATGGAACTAAATGCTAGTGATGAACAACTAGCAAGTCCTTTTATATTTGCAAGTGCAAGAAATGGTGTTGCTAAAGCTAAACTTGAAGATGAAGCTGTAGATTTTAAACCTTTGTTTGAAACAATTTTAGATTATATTCCTTGCCCAGAAGGCGATGAAAATGCTCCACTTCAAATGTTAGTATCAGCATGTGAACCTAACGATTTTGTTGGTAAACTTGCTATTGGTAAAATAACTCGTGGACAAATGAAGGTTAATGCACCTGTTACTCTTTGCAACTATCACGATGAAAATAAAAAAGTTAAAACTAAAATTGCAAGTTTGTTTGCATTCCAAGGGCTAAAGAGAGTTAACATTGAATCTGCGACGATTGGAGATATTGTGCTTGTTGCGGGTGCAGAAGGTGTTAATATTGGCGATACTATATGTGATCAGCAAACAGTTGAACCTTTGCCATTTTTGAAAATTAGCGAACCTAGTGTTGAAATGACTTTTTGTGTTAATGATAGTCCTTTTGCTGGTAAAGAAGGTAAGTTTATAACAAGTAGGCACTTAAGAGATAGACTATATAAAGAAGCTGATAGAGATTTATCGTTAAGAGTGCGTGATGGAGAAACAAGTGAATGCTTTTATGTGTGTGGTAGAGGAGAAATGCACTTTGCAATTCTTATTGAAAATATGCGTAGAGAAGGTTACGAGTTCCAAGTTGGTATGCCACGAGTTTTGTTTAAAGAAATAAATGGTGTAAAGTGTGAACCAATAGAAAAGGCTATTATTGATGTTCCTGAGGATTGCGTCGGCGCTGTAATGGAAAAAATGGGTACAAGAAAAGCCGAATTAATAGGTATGACACCTATGCAAAGCAGAATGAGAATTGAATTTTCTGTTCCTGCACGTGGTTTGTTTGGATATAAAAGTGAGTTCTTAACAGATACAAGGGGCGAAGGGGTTATTAACACAATATCTCTTGGGTATGAGCCTTATAGGGGAGAAATTACAAGGCGTACAAATGGTTCTCTTGTCGCTTTTGAAGCAGGCGAAGCTGTGCAATATGGATTGTTTAATGCTCAAGATAGAGGTAGATTGTTTATAGTTGCGGGTGTTCCTGTTTATGCTGGTATGATTGTTGGTGAAAATGCTAAAGAAGATGATCTTGTTGTAAATGTGTGCAAAAAGAAACACTTATCAAATTGCAGAGCATCATCAGCAGATGAAGCTTTAAGGTTAACACCTATTAGAGCTATGTCTTTAGAAAACTGTTTGGATTTTATTGCTAATGATGAATATTTAGAAGTTACTCCAAAGTCTTTAAGAATGAGAAAAATAATTTTAGATCATTCACAAAGAATGAAAATTAAATTTAGGAGCGAATAAATGGCAAAAAACAATAGAAACAATGATAATGGTAAAGTAAAAAACAGATTACAAAGTAAAAACATATCAAAATTTTTTGGTAAACTTGCTCTTATAACTTTTATTCCGGTTTTTATAATTGTTGTTTTATTATCTATTGCTTTAAAAGGGCAACATGGTTGGATTCTTTGGTTAGTAACTGCAGTGTTGCTTATAATTTCGTTTAGCATTGGCTATCACATTTTAATTAAGAGAGAACAAAAGAAAATGCAAGAAAAACAAACAAAAAACAAAGGAAAGAAGAGTTATAATTCCGATGATATAGATATTTATAGTTAATACCTTGTTGAAAGGAGGAATATGCGTAAATGGCAAAAGAAAAAACTGTAAATGGTAAAATGATGCCTCACAATATGGAGGCGGAACAGTGCACAATAGGGTGTGCACTAATAGATGAAAATGCTGTTGCAGGTATACTTGGCGAAATTGTCCCTGAAGATTTTTATGTTGAATCACATAGGTTAATATTTGAAGCGATACAGGGCTTATATATGAATAATAGCCCAGTTGATATAGTAACAGTTTCTGATGTTTTGTCTAAGAAAGGTTTATTAGAAAGTGTTGGCGATTTGGATTATTTAGTTCAATTAACTAACAAACTTCCTAGTGCTTTTAACTATGAGCATTATACAGAAATTGTAAAGCGTGATAGCCTTATGCGTAGGCTTATTTCTGCTGGCCAAGAAATAATAACAAATGCATATTCCGCAACTAGTAGACAGCCATTAAATGATGCAGAAAAATTAATTTTGGATATTTCAGAACAAGGGGCAACATCTTCATTAACTCGTGTAAGCGAAAATGTTGATGATGTGTTTGTTTCTTTACAAGAAATTCAAAAAGATAAATCAAAATTGCGTGGCATCACAACAGGTTTTTATGGTTTAGATAAAATAACTAATGGGTTGCAAAAAGGAGATTTAATTTTACTTGCTGCTCGTCCAGGTTTTGGTAAAACAAGTTTTGCAATGAATGTTATAGTGAATGCGGCAAAAGAAGGTTATAAATGTGCTATATTTTCATTAGAAATGCCAAAACAACAAATAATTCAAAGAATGCTTTGTTCTATTGGTGTTGTAGATATGGCAAAGGCATTAAGTGGTGATTTGTCTTCTGGTGAATGGCAGTCTTTGAATTCAGCTCGTTCTAAATTGAAAGATTTAGATATTTACATAGATGACAATTCAAGTGCAAACCCTTTATCTATTGCATCAAAATGTAGAAGACTTAAACATGAAAAAGGTCTTGATTTGATTATGATTGACTATCTTCAATTAATGACAAGTCCAGAATTTAAAAACAGTGATAATAGGCAACAAGAAATTTCAACATTTACAAGAACTTTAAAAATAACAGCAAAAGAGTTAAATGTTCCAATATTGCTACTATCTCAGTTGAATCGTGCAGTTGAATCAAGAAAAGACCATACTCCTATGCTTTCAGACTTAAGAGAATCTGGTTCTATTGAGCAAGATGCGGATATTGTTTTCTTCATTAATAGACCAGACCAATATGCAGATACTAAAGCAGATAATAATATGGTTGAGTTGGTTATTGCAAAACATCGTAATGGTCAACAAGGAAGAGTTCCTTTAATTTGGAAAGGGGAGTATACTACATTTGTTTCTGTTAATAGGGATAGAAATGAAGAAAGTTTAGAAAAGTCTGCTCCGCCAGATTATTCTCACAATAAAGAAAATGAAAAAGAAGAAGAGGTTATCCAAATTCAAAATAATAGTGATTTGGATGGAATCTTCTAGTTATAAAGGATTTATTTATGAAAAAATTTACTTCACAATTGTTACGCTCTTTGTGGTTAAAATTTTATCAAAGCAAAGGGCATCAAATTATTAAATCAGCATCTGTTGTGCCAGAAAATGACCCTAGTTCACTTTTTACAACAGCAGGGATGCAACCTTTAGTTCCGTATTTGCTTGGCGAAAAGCATCCAATGGGTACAAGACTTACAGATATCCAAAAGTGTATTCGTACAGGTGATATTGACGAAGTGGGAGATAAATACCATTTAACATTTTTTGAAATGATGGGTAATTGGAGTTTAGGCGATTATTTTAAAGATGAAAAGGTTGCTTGGTCTTTTGAATTTTTAACCAGCCCTGAATATCTAGGCTTAAAAATTGACCAAATAGCAGTAACTTGTTTTGAAGGTGATGCAAATTCTCCAAGAGATGAACAAACTCATGATTTATGGAAAAAAATGGGTTTACCTGAAGATAGAATTTATTTTCTACCAAAAAGTGAAAATTGGTGGGAACTAAATAGAGGCCCTTGTGGACCAGATAGCGAAATGTTTTTAGATACAGGCAAGCCAAAATGTTCTCCTAATTGTTCACCTGCTTGTTCGTGTGGAAAATTTATGGAAATAGGCAATGATGTTTATATGCAATATAACAGAATTGGCGATACAGAATATATTCCGGCAAAACAAAAAAATGTTGATACAGGTTTTGGTATTGAGCGTTCATTGCTTGTATTGAATAAATTAAATAGTGTTTATCAAACAGATTTCTTTACCGATGCACTTTCTAAAATAGAAGAATTGTCTGGTAAAAAATATAATGACGATGGCGATGAATGGACTGCAAGTTTTAGAATTATTGCAGACCACGTACGTACGATAACATTTATTTTGGGTGATGAAAGAGCAATTAAACCTTCGAATGTTGGTGCAGGTTATGTTTTGCGCCGTTTAATAAGAAGATCAATTAGACACGCTAAAAAATTAGGTATGCCAGCATTTTCGTTAGGGCAAATAGCAGAAGTTTATTGCAACTTCTTTGCGGATATTTATGAAGAATTAACCAAGAATAAATCAAGTATTTTAGAAGAACTAAGGCTTGAAGAAGAGCGTTTTGAAAAAATGCTTGTTCAAGGTACTAAAGAATTTGAAAAGGTTGTTTCTGGTATTTTAAGACATATTGAGTTTGCTAAAACTTCTGGACAAGATATCCCTAAAAAACAAATAAATGGTAAAACAGCGTTTAGACTTTATGATACTTTTGGGTTCCCTCTTGAATTTACTAAAGAAATGGCGCAAGAGCAAGGTTTTGATGTTGATGAAGAAGGATTTAATGCTTCATATAAAGAACATCAAGAATTGGCAAGAACAACAAGTGCTGGTTCGTTTAAAGGTGGCCTTGCAGATAATAGTGAGCAAACAGCAAAATTGCACACTGCAACGCATTTAATGCAAGCAGGTTTACAAAAATATGTAAGTGCCGATATTAGGCAAAAAGGTAGTAATATAACGCCAGAAAGGTTAAGGTTTGACTTTAATTGCGACCATAAATTAACAGATGAAGAAATTGCAAAAGTTGAGTCTTATGTTAACGAAGCAATTCAAGCAAAGGTAGATGTAGTTTGTGAAGAAATGACTCTTGATGAAGCAAAGAAACAAGGTGCGCTAGGTGTATTTGATAGCAAATATGGCGAAAAAGTTAAAGTTTATACGATGGGTAAATATAGTAAGGAAATTTGTGGCGGACCTCACGCTAAAAATACCGGTGATTTACATCACTTTAAAATTATAAAAGAAGAAAGTTCTTCTGCTGGCGTAAGGCGTATTAAGGCGATAATAGATTAAAAAAAGACACCTTTTTTAGGTGTCTTTTTTATATTTATTAATCATTAAAACAAGTCTGATATAGAACTATTTGATCTATTATTTGCTACACGCTTAAAATCATAATAATATTTATCTGTATCAAAATATTGTTTTGGAGAATAAGGTTCAGGAGCATCAGTACAATCATAAAGATTTGGCAATTTGTATCTATATGTAAATGTAGCCTTTATAGGGAATTCTCTAAAGATTTTAACCACGCAAGTTTCTGGAGGCAATCTACCAAGTTCATCAGGATAAATTAATGGCCTTTGCTTAGTTTGAGCACTAGTGTTAGAACCACCATCTTGACCTTTGCTATCTGTACTCTTTGATTTAGATTTAATTTCTAAAGAAATATCTCCGCAATATTTAGAGAATGCTTCTTTTGTCTTTTGGTCATCTGTACCAATGAATATTTTAATATTACAGTTATCTCTAATAGTATTGGCTTCTTTTTCGCCATATAAACCATCAAGTTGAGTAAATGATTGAACAACAATACAGAAGAAAATTTTTCTTGAACGACCTACTGTAATTAAACTATCAAAATTTGGAATTTTTGGAATGTTTGCAAATTCATCTAGCAAGAAGTAAACATTTTTAGGTAGAGAAGGGTCAGAAGGATTGCATTTAACAGCTTCTGCAATAAGTTGTTTATAAAGTTGAGAAATAAATATTGTAGCAAGTCCGTGTCTTGTTTTATCTTCATCTGGGACGATGAAATAAACAATTGTAGGATCATACGCAAAACGCGTTAAATCTAACTCGTTTTTACTTGTTAAGTAGTTAATACCCATATCTTGAAACAACTTCATACTTTCTGTAACAAAACCCATATATGATTTGGTTGTACCAGCGGCATTAAATAGTGCGGTTGATACAAGAGGCATAACTTTACTATCTCTGCTTCTGCCTTGTGCATAATTTTTTAATGTAACATAGTTATCTTCGCCAACATCTTTATAAGTTGTAATTTGGGCAAGATTATATAAGCAGAATTTATCTCTATTCATACCAGTTTGCTCAGGGAATTCGCTTTCTTCAAGCATTGCATTTAAAAAGCCTTCTATAAATGCTTGTGCACCTTTTTCCCAAGATGGGTCATGTTGGTTTTCAATAGGGCGTAAAGCCATTGCAATTTCTGTTAGCTCTCTTTCAGCTTCCATTTTAAGTTCGCTTTTTGTTGCAAGTAAGTCTTGTTTTAAATAAGCTTCTGTAGGGTAGGCTACGCCATTGAAAGCGTACCATTCATTACCATAATTTTCTTTCATTAATTTGTATTCAGAAGGATTAGGTTGCCCACCAACAAATTTTTTAACTTCTTTTTCTAAATGCAAAGACCTTTGAAATAAGTCATAAGCCTTAGAAAGAGGATTCCATCTAACAGAAGAGTATGGGTGCCTTAAGTCAATACAAACAACACGGTATCCGTTCTTTTTGGCAGCGTTAGAAGTTTTACCAAAAAGTTCACCTTTTGGGTCGGAAACAAATATACTTGGCTTGCTTGCGCATTTTGTCCAAATATTAATTGTAGGGAAAACAAAGCCTTCAGTTTTACCTGAACCCGTTGTACCAACAACAAGTGTATGTATAGGTTTATACATATTTATCAATATATCTTTTTTATTTGCTTCAGCTTCTGCTCTAATAACAATACCATCTTTTTTAAAAGTGCTAAGTTGAGAGAATTTTACAAACCTAAAAGCAGCTTCTGTTCTAAGTTCTTTTTCGGTAATCCATCTAGAATCAGCAAATTCATCAATATCTTCGCCTTCTTTTGTTTTACCCGTACCACTACTGCGTTGATCATTGTCGCCTCTTGGCTTTGTTAAAACATCTGCAAGTAAACAAACAATATATGCCACTGCAGCAACAATATATGATGTTGAAGATGATAATGCTGCACCTATAGAGGCGCTATCAAATTGCATATTACTTTCAGTAGCAATACTTACAACATAACCAATAAGTAAAGAAATGATAATGAAAATAATATGTTTGATAAGTTTATTGCCTTTCTTTTTTTCGCTCATAAAGTTTATGCTCCTTAATTGATTTTACTTTTTTATTATAGAACAATTTTTTTTCAAAAGCAAACAATTGGCACAAGTAAAATCGTGTAGATAAATACTTGTGCTAAATCGTTATGCGTAGTAAGCGTGATATTCGCTTGTTATTTGTGATGCCCAACTTACTGGTGCATCTGGCATTTCAGATAGTACTTTAGATACATCGCCATCTGGAACTAAAGTTTCATATTCCATAACAACATTAAATTGTAATCCTTGATATTCGTTTGTTAAGCTTTGATATAGAGATATACCATCACAGAAAGCAATATATTTTTCACCAGGATAAATAATTCCAAAATAATAGAACCAGCCACCATCATATGAGTAAGTATTGTTAGATTCTTGGCCATTATCATCAGGGTTCAACCTTATTTTATCATCAACGGCTTCGGGCTCAATAACATGAGAAATTACTTCATTATGCTCTGGTCTATTGCCTTCGCTCCCTTCATCAATGAATTCAACGTAGAATCTAAATCTAAATGCGAAAGCGTTGTTTTCATATTGTTTTAAACTGCCGTCAGGCTGTTCTTCATATCTAAATTTTTCACTTCCAATTCTAACGCTATCTTTAAAGAATATTGTTGAACCTGGAACAAAGATATATTGAGCATCTACATCGCCAGCGTTTCCGCTACTAGGTACAATAGTTAATGTTAAACCTTTTGCTTCTTCTTCATTTGGCGTTTTCCCAAACCAAGAATCGTAACAACAAGCAAATAGAATTGTAATACCAAGCAAGAAAACAAGTAACAAAATCCATAATTTTCTGCTATGTCTAACTTTTGTTACAACAAGGTCTTCTGCTACGCCTTCAATTACTCCACTTAAGTCGCTTGCGTTTTGGCTAGCAAGTAAAGCTGCTACATTTTCGTTTAAAGAAATATCTACAAGGGCAAGAATATCTTTTTGTTCATATTCAGGAATAATATTTGAATAATCAATGACGTTGTCATTTGCTTCAGAAATTGCTTGATTGCTATTGTCAATTCCAAATAATTCATCAATAGAAGCTTCAGAATCTGGTTTAGATTGTTCTTCTGTAATTGGTTGAGGTTCAACAGTTTCTTCTGGGACTTCAACAATTTCTGTAGGCTCTTCTATTTGTGCATTCGGAACTTGAGGTCCTTCACTAATTTGTTGAGTTTGAATGTCAGCACTTGGTAAATCAATTTCAATATCAGGTGCGGTATAATCTTTTTCATTAACAGGTGATTCTGTTTCAACTTTTGGCCTACGATTAACAACCTCACCTGTTGGCTCATCAACAATGTCTTCATCAATGATATTAGCATCAATGTTGTTTTTATTTTGTAAATGAGGAGGTAATGGTGGCTTTTGTGTTGGTTTTTCAATTGAAGAAGAAATGTCTTGTGCGGTTGGTGACGCAAATGCAGAAAAATCGAATTGAGGGATATCAAAATCGTTAAAAGAAAATACGGATTGATTATCTTTTTGGTTTTGCAAAACTTCAGTAAGGAAGTCTACAAATTGGTTACCTTCATTTGTCTGATTAGGAGAGATATCTTCTATCGGTTGTTTAGCACGAGTGTTGTTAACTATAGACGAATCTAAAGTTTTATTTCTCGTGTTTACAACCTTAGAAGTGTCTACACTATAATTGCTCGCTGTACGAGTGTTGTGTACATTAGATACATCTATGTTCGCATTTTGAGAAGATGCTCTTGTGTTTTTAATTGCAGATGTGTCAATGTCATTGTTATTGCTTGCCGAAGGTTTAGTTCTTGTATTGTTTACAAGGCTTGTATCAAAGTCGCTATTTGATTTTCTAGTGTTGTTAATTTGTGGTTGGGTCGCCTGTTGCCTTGTATTATTTATGTTAATATTTTGATACTGTTGCTGTCTGTTATTTACAACCACAGTATCATCAGTTGCAGTTTTTTCTGTTTGTTTTATTTTTGAAATTATTTCATCTTTATCAACAGTTTTAACATCTTCTAAATTTTCATTATTAGGAGATAGTGTTTTATTTTTTAGTTCATCGGTTTCTTTTTTATCCAAAACATTATCTCCTTTTGTTTTATTTTAGTGTGCGTATATGTATATATACATATAC
>CAVFEO010000037.1:0-5200 GCA_963621425.1 bacterium
TGCCAGATTCAATTAAAAGAACTATGCATCCGCATAGTTCCTTTTTTTATTTACAAAAAAAGGCTTAATAATAGCCTTAATTTGTTGTTGCTGTAGGATATAGTGGTAAATCAAATATTCCTTCACACTGATTTTGTGTATAATCTATGCTTGGAGGGATTTGGGTGTATCCGTAACTTGGAATACACAATTCTGCTTCAACTACAACCCTTATTATAATTGTTATGCATTCATCTAATGTAAATACATTATTTCCAGAATATGTACCAATATTAGCTCCGAGAGCTCCAAAGGCTTGAATCGTGTATGGAATTACTGATGGTTGAGGCACAAATAAAATTACATCAAAGGGGACAGATGCGCTACTTGTGGCAGTACCGGTAGTATTTGTTGCATCAGTATATGTAATGAAAAATGGTATATTAACAACACCAGTAACTCTTGCGAAATTTGGTCTATCTGGTATTCTTTCTATAACCAAATTGGTAAGTGTTGCAGGATTGTTTTGATTATCACTACTAGCACTTACAAATGTAACAGGTTCAGTTGGCGCTGTTGTAAAAGTAGCTGTTTGTTGTACATTTTGTAGTGATATTCTTTTTATGCAACTATCAAAAACTTTTGTTGTTTGAATAACAACTCTTTCACATAATCCATTAAGCGGGTTACCATTTATTGGTCCTGGACAACAAGGTGAAGGGTTATTTCCTGTAAAAAAAGACATAAAATTCTCCTTAAAAATAGTGAATATATGTGGTATCACTTTATAGTATGAATAATATGTTTTTTTTGCTACAATTATTTAAAAATAAAAAAGAGCAATGCGCTCTTAATTATATATACTCATAAACCAAAGGAGGTACTTTTGGTTTTGTTTTTGATATTTTGTATAAATCAGCTAATCTGCTATTTACTTCACTTCTTGTTAATTTTTTACCCAAATATATTTCAAATAGTGTATCACCTTTATGTACGGCATCGCCAATTTTTTTGTTTACATATATTCCGCAAAAGTGGTCAATAGTATCATTTTCTTCTTTTCTTCCACCGCCCATATCACAAACAAGGTAACCAAGACCGGATGTGTTATAACTATGGATAAAACCTTCTTTTTTGGCGTAAACTTTATAAGTAGGTGTATATTCATTTTCAAGTTTATCAAGGATGGAAATATCGCCCTTTTGTGCTTTTACAATTTGTTTAAACCTTTCAAGACCGTCACCAGATATGATAATATTTTCAATTGTTTCATCAACATTTTTTATAGTAAATTTCTTGCTTAAAAGCATAATACTGCGTGCAAGAATTTTAACTAAATCAGCAAGCCTTGATTTTTCGCCTTTTAAGACTCCTATGGCATCTTTAATTTCTAGTGCACACCCAATACCACATCCAAGTGGCTGATTCATATCACTAATTATTGCACCCATTTTTTTGCCTGCATTTTTTCCTATTTTGATCATTAATTTTGCAAGCGTTGAAGATGATTCAATATCTTGCATAAACGCGCCATTACCTGTTTTAACATCAAGCATAATAAGGTCGCAGTTACACGCAAGTTTTTTACTCATAATAGAAGATGCAATTAACGGAATACTTTCTACAGTACCAGATACATCTCTTAAGTTATATATTCTTTTATCTGCTGGTGCGATATTATGTGATTGTGTGCAATACATTGCACCAAGTTTTTTAATTTGAGATTCGTTTTTTGAATATTTATATGATAAGTCAATACCGGGGAAAGTCATCATTTTGTCATATGTTCCGCCTGTAAAGCCGAGCCCAGCACCGCTCATTTTAACGCTTTTAAGTCCTGCACATGCAAGTATTGCAATTAATGGAAGCGTTGTTGTGTCACTAACACCACCAGTTGAATGCTTATCAACCATTATGCCAAAACTTTCTGGATAAGATAGTGTTACGCCACTTTTCATCATGGCATCTGTTAAGGCAAAAGTTTCCTCGTTTGTCATACCATTTAAACATATTGCCATAAGTAGAGCACTCATTTGATAGTCTGGAATTTGACCAAAAGTAAAGCCTTCAACAGCATAAGTAATTTCTTCTTTAGTTAATTCTTGCTTTTCTCTTTTTTTATTGATTATTTGAATAATATCCATAAAAACCTCCATTTTCAATCAATTTATCATAATTGTGTAATGTAGTCAAATATTAATTGTATTATTTAAAATTATGTGATATAATTTTGCTGTATTTGAGAGGCAAGTGTGAGATTTATTTTAGCATCAGAATCGCCAAGAAGAATTAAGTTGTTTAAACAATTTGGCATAGATACATTTGATATTATTCCTAGTATAACTCCAGAAGTAATTGATGAGAGTATAAGCCCAATTAAGGCAATTAAAAAAATAGCAAAACATAAAGTTCTTGATGTGCTTAAAAGGAATAGAATTAAAGAAGATTTTTGTATTGTTGGGGGAGATACAGCGGTTATTCATAATTATAAAATTATAGGTAAACCAAGAACGCAAGAAGAAGCGTTTAATACATTGTTTTCTTTGGGAGGCACTTCACATCTTGTAGTTACTGGCTTATATGTGTATGTAAAACAAGGTGAAGAAATTAAAGAAAAGTCTTGCTATAGTATATCCATTGTAACTATGAGGGAATTAAGCCAAGAAGATATTTTAAATTATATGTTGCTAGATACCTTTTGGGATAAGGCAGGTGGTTATTCAATTGAAGAAGACCCGCTTAATTTTATAGAAAGTTATCAAGGTAGTTACACCAATATATTAGGCTTTCCGCTTGAAAAATTAAGCAAGGTGTTTTATGAACTTAAAATAAAAAAGCCCCACAGAGCAGTTATAAAAAATAAAAAAGCTCAATAAGCGATTATGCTTGTTGAGCGTTTTTCTTTGAAGTTTTTAAGCACTTAGTACATACATATTCTGAAGAAATTTTACCATTAATTTCTACATCAACCTTGTGTAAGTTAGCACTATATGTGCGATTTGTTTTTATATTACTTTTACTTCTTGTGGCACCTTTCATTTTGCTTTTACCACAAAATACGCATACTTTACTCATAATTTTACTCCTTCTAAATAATAAGACGATTTTATAATAGCAAAAAAATAATAATTTTGCAATACTTTTTTATAAATTAGTATAAAATTTTTTATATTATTCTTGCAAAAAATTTTTAATTGTGGTATGATTATTACGCATTACATTAAAGGAGGGTTCTTTATGCAGGGTAAAAACCAAAATGCGGAAGGTAAAATTTTTGTATCCACCAAAGCAATTGCCAAGGTAGCAAACCATTATTCGCTTGAATGTTATGGCGTTGTTAATTTAGTACCAAAGGATTTTTGCCAAAGTATAAGGAATCTTTTCAATAAAAATGATTCTACCAAAGGCATTAGTGTTAAGGCTGATAAAAACAGAATTAGCATTGATGTTTTTGTTGTTTTAAAGTTTGGCTTGTCTATACCTGCCGTTTCAAAAAACTTGGAAGACACTATTAGATATAATGTTGAAGATTTTTCTGGAATGATTGTAGACCGTGTAACAGTTCATGTTAAAGGAATTAGGGTATAGAGGTAAGGATAAGTAAGGAGTACTATTTATGGTTAAAAATATAAACGGGGCAACCCTTAAAAAAATGGTTAGCGTGGGAGCATCTTTTGTAGACATTGCTAAAGATGATATTGATGCACTGAATGTTTTCCCAGTAAATGATGGTGATACAGGTATTAATGTTACAATGACATTAAGATCTTGTGCTAAAGAAATTAATGCATGTACATCTAATGAATTAGAGCCTGTTAGTCAAGCAATATCTAAAGGTGCACTAAAAGGAGCAAGAGGTAACAGTGGTGTTATTTTCTCTCAAATACTAAAAGGCATTACTAAGGTTATTGCAGAAGAGCAAACTGTAACAACTAGAGTGTTTGCTAAGGCTTTGCAAAGTGGTTGTGAAGTTGCTTACAAGGCAGTTACCAAGCCTAAAGAGGGAACAATTCTAACAGTTATAAAATCACTTGCAGATAGTGCAAACGCAAATTGCAAAAAATTAACAGATTTTGAGGAATTTTTAGATAAAGTATTAAAAGATGGTGAAGAAACTTTACAAAAAACACCAGATATGTTACCTGTTCTTAAACGCGCAGGCGTTGTAGATGCTGGTGGTAGAGCGTTAATTGTTTTCTTTACTGGTTTTAGAAAAGCACTAAGTGATGATGCTGACGATTTTGTATATAACTTTGAAGATACATTTACATCTGATGAAAATGCTGAATTCCATGCAAACTTAGAAGAATTGCAAGAAATTGAGTTTGGATATTGTACAGAATTTAAGGTTATTGAAATTAAACCAACAACTACTGAAAGCGATATTGATAAATTAAGAGAAAAACTTATGAACATTGGTGATTGCGTAATTTGTGTTGGTGATTTAGAAATGGTTAAAGTTCATGTTCACACAAATGAACCAAACAAGGCGCTTGGCTATGGTTTAGAACTTGGCGAACTATATGACCTTAAAGTGGAAAATATGGTAGAACAAAACAGAGTATTGCATAACACTAGCCATATTACTAAGAAAGAATTTAAACCTTTTGGTATGATTGCTGTTTCTCCTGGTGTAGGAATTAGCGGATTATTTGACGAACTTCAAGTTGACTATATGGTTCGTGGCGGACAAACAGTAAACCCAAGTGCTAATGATATAGCAAATGCTGTTATGAAAGTTAACGCTAAAGATGTGTTTGTTTTCCCAAACAATAAGAATATTATTCTTGCAGCAGAACAAGCAAAAGATTTGGTTCAAGATAGGAATATTCATGTAATTCCAACAAAGAGCATTCCTGAAGGGGTTGCAAGTTGTATGAACTTTAATCCGGAAGCAACTCTTGAAGAAAACTTAGAAGCTATGACTGCCGCTATTGAAAATGTTACTAGTGGTGAAGTTACTTATGCTGTTCGTTCAATTAATATTGATGCTATTGATGTTAATGAAGGCGATATTATCGGTTTAAGTAGTGATCATATCTTAACTAAGGCAAGTAAAATAAAAGATTGTACTCTTGACTTAATTGATAAATTAGTTAAAGAAGATAGTTATAGCATCACAATTTTCCATGGTGATGGAGTTAAAGAAAATGACGCTAAGGAAATTGTTGAGGCTATTAACCAAAAATATCCTGACATAGAAGTAAATATTATTGCGGGT
>CAVFEO010000037.1:5210-9284 GCA_963621425.1 bacterium
CATATATTTTGTATTTTGCATACAAATTTATGTGTCTATTTTTTATATAAATTCATCTAATTTAATTAATAATGTTAAAATATTAAAATCTAAGTTAAATAAAAGAGTTTTGCTTTGTGCTATGGTAAAAGCAGACGCTTATTCTCATAATGCAACAATAATTTCTAAAATACTTCAAAATTATGTAGATTATTTTGGCGTTGCAACAATAAGTGAAGGGGTGCAATTGCGCAAGTGTGGAATTACAAAACCAATTTTATGTGTTGGCGCATTAATAGAGGAAAATGATTATTTTAATGCAAGTAAGTATGATATAGATATTACTGTTCATAATTTTTTTAGTTTGAATATGGCTATAAGATGTAATTGCAGGTTAAAAGCACATATAAAAATTGATACAGGTATGCATAGACTTGGTTATTTAAGTAAAAAAGATTTTGAATGTGCTTTTGCCAAACTAAAACAAAGCAGTAATATACAAATTGTTGGTGTTTTTTCTCATTTTATTCAAAGTGAAAATAAAACTTCTAATTTAACAGAAATGCAGTTTAATAAGTTTTTAAGGTTTTGCGTAAATTGTGATGTTAAAAATATAATTTTTCATATAAGTAATTCTAGCGGTATAGCATATAAAAACTTCAATTTAAATATGTGCAGAGCTGGTTTAAGTTTGTATGGTTATGGTAGTTTTAAAGGATTAAAACCAGTTCTAAAAATAACTTCTAGAGTTATAGATATACATCATATAAAAAAGGGAGAAAGTGTTGGCTATAATGCAAAATACATAGCAACAAAGGATGAAATAGTTGCAACAATTTCTATGGGTTATGCTGATGGCATTGATATGCGATATTCTGGTTTTTATGTTAAAATTCGCCGTAAAAAGTACGAAATTATAGGAAAGGTTTGTATGGATATGTTTATGATAAGGGCAGATGATGACATTAAAATTGGTGATGAAGTTATAATTATGGATAACGCTAGGCAACTTGCAGAGTATAGCGGTAAATCTGTTTATGAAGTATTAAGTAATTTTAAGTTTAATAGAGCAAAAATTATTGTAGAATAAGGCTAAATGTTTTGTTTTATAAGCTAAATTGTATTATAATGAAAGTATGAAAAAATATGAATTAAGTGATTTAGTTTACTTAGAATTAAAAAAGATTTTTCCTAATGCCATGTGTGAATTAAATTTTACAAGTGATTACGAACTTATGGTTGCTGTTATTCTTTCTGCTCAATGCACAGATGCAAGAGTTAATAAGGTTACGCCGATATTATTTAAAAAATATCCGACTTTTAAAGATTTATCTAGGGCAGACATTTTAGATATTGAAGAAATAATTAAACCATGTGGTTTTTTTCATAATAAGGCAAAAAACATAATGGAAGCAAGTAAACAAGTGTGTGAAAATTTTGGCGGGAAATTGCCAAACAAAATGGAAGATTTAACAACACTTGCTGGCGTTGGTAGAAAAACTGCAAATGTATTACTTAGCAATGTATTTCAAACCCCGTCAATTGCTGTAGATACGCATGTTTTTAGAGTGAGTAATAGAATTGGTTTATCTAAAAGTGGAGATGTTTTTACATGCGAAAGGCAGTTAATGAATTCAATTAGAAAAGAACATTGGAGTGAGATGCATCATTTACTTGTTTTGTTTGGAAGATACCATTGCAAAGCAAGAAAGCCGGCATGTGAAAAATGCCCGTTAAAAAATGTTTGTAAGGAGGGAATAAAATGGAGTGGAAACAATTTGTTGATGGAGAAAGGGACAAGGAATACTTTAAAGAATTAGCATATAGAATTAATAATGATAGAAAAAAACATAGAGTTTTTCCGCCAAAAGAAGAAATATTTAATGCACTTAAATTAACAGATTTTAATAATGTTAAAGTTGTTATTATAGGTCAGGACCCATATCACGAATATGGCCAAGCACACGGGCTTGCTTTTTCTGTTAGAAAAGGCGTAAAATTACCGCCATCTTTGCAAAATATTTATAAAGAAATATCAAATGAGTATGGTTACGAAATGTCTGACAATGGTGATTTAACTAATTGGGCTAAACAAGGTGTTTTGCTTTTAAACACATCGCTTACGGTAAATGAAGGACTAGCAAATAGCCACAAGGAATATGGATGGCACACATTTACAAAAAAGATAGTAGACATTTGCAATAAAGATTTGAACAATGTGGTTTTTATGCTTTGGGGTAGAAATGCTCAAATTGTTGGCAAAGATATAGATAAAACAAAGCATTTAGTTTTACAATCTGCACACCCAAGTCCACTTTCTGCTTACAACGGCTTTTTTGGTAATAACCATTTTAAACTTGCCAACGAATATTTGAAAAAGCACGGCAAGAGTGAAATAAACTGGAAGAACTAATTTATAAAACATAAACACAAAATAGCACATATAATAGAGGAATATATTGTATGTGTTATTTTTTGTTTAACAAAAAAAGAATATGTTATATTGCATTGCTTTAAAAAGAACATTGCTTGTGCGTGCGTACATAATCCGCCAAAAGTTATTACAGCACAGCATATAATTGTTTTTAATATAAGTGGATAGGATGAAATACTTATTTGGTTACAACCATTAGTAATTTCTATTAATCCTTGAATAATAGCATTAACAGGTATAAATGTGTTGATTGCTTGTATACCAACATAAAAAACGCAAACAAGTCCGCCAATTACCAATAATGATTCTATACTACTTGAAATTGCATCCGTTAAAATATTGGTTTTATTGTTTTTATTTTGTGTTTGAATTGTTGTTATATTTTTTAAATTTTTTGGCAAATATTTTTTATATGTTAATCCATTTAACAAGGCGCCTAATATATGTGCAATAATCATAATATATCCGCATATCGTATTTTGTAGCATACTTGTCCCAACTGTACCAATTATAAAAAGAGGGCCAGAAACACTTGTAATGCTTGTAAGCCTAAATGCTTCTATTTGGTTAATTTTTTTAGAATTAAATGCATCAAGAACTAGTTTAGAACCTAATGGGTATCCGCTTAAAATACTAATACAAAATATGTAAGAGGCAGAACCATTAACGCCAAAGCATTTTTCCATAATTGGCGTTAATTTGTGCGTAAACTTATCAAAAAAGTTTAAATCAATAAGCATTTTTGATAGAACAAAAAACGGAAACAATGCTGGCAGTAAATTATCTGCCCATAGCATTATTCCATCAGTTGCTGCGTTTATATATTTAAGCGGAGAAACTATAAGGCAAATCATTAAAAAAATTATAATAACCGAAAAGACAGAAGTTATGTTTAATTTGATTTTTGATTTATGTTTGTTATTGTTAAATGGCATCATTATATAAATTTATGTTTTTAAGGAGTTATTATGATTAATAATAAAAAATTTGCACTTGTGTTAAGTGGTGGAGCAAGTTTAGGCTTTGCGCATGTTGGGGTTTTAAAGGCGTTAGAAAAATATAATCTTATACCAGATATAATTGTTGGTACATCTGCAGGGGCTTTAATAGGCGGAGCATATGCAATGGGTATAAGCATTGAAGAAATAGAGCAAAGAGTTCTAAATTTTAGTAAAAACGATATAATGGATGTTAAACTTGTTCCTTTTTTGGGAGAAAGTATGCTGGCAAGTAAAAAAATAGATAACTTTTTATATGAAATTTTTGCTGACAAAAGAATTGAAGATTGCAAGATAAAATATATTCCAACAGCAACAAATATTAATAGGCACAGGTTAAAAGGTTTTACAAGTGGCTTGATTTGGGAAGCGGTAAGGGCAAGCATTGCAGTCCCCGGAATATTTAAGCCATATAAAATTGGTGGGAATAAATATGTTGATGGTGGAGTTATGGATAATTTACCAACAGAGTTTGCATATAAATTTAAGCCAGATGTGGTTATTGCTATAAATGTAATAAATTACAAAAATGCTATAGTTAAAGCAAAAACTATTTTTCATTCTTTTATTAATGCACTAACTCTTGCGCAAAAAGAATTAACAAGGTTAAAAACTAAAGCTAATATGGTTTTAAATTTAGATTTAAGTCAAAAGGGTATGATG
>CAVFEO010000038.1:0-9204 GCA_963621425.1 bacterium
ACAGTTGAACATATTAAAAAACTTAATAATACAGAAAATTTGTTTATAGGACAAAAAATTTACATTTAATTATTTTTTTTGTACTTTTTGTCTTGACATTAATACTTTTATGTAATATAATATCAATACATAAATTAGTTTATGTGCTATCGCGGAGTGGTAGCAGTTCGGTAGCTCGCCGGGCTCATAACCCGGAGGTCATAGGTTCAAATCCTATCTCCGCAACCATTTTATGTTAAATGCGAACCAAATAATTTGTTTAAGGTTTGTTAAAATAAAACGCATTCCAATAGGGGTGTGTTTTATTTTTGTTCTATTGCATAATAATATATGGATCAGTATATATTAGATGTATCAGCATTATTAATTAAAAGCCGTTAAATAAATTATGAAATTATTAAAAAACTGTTGACAAATGATTTGTTTTATAGTATTATTCTTAATGTCTATACATTTAGACGGGGTGTAGCGCAAGTGGTAGCGCACATGGTTTGGGACCATGGTGTTGGGAGTTCGAGTCTCTTCACCCCGACCATTTAACTTTAAAAAGTTATTTGGGCCTTTAGCTCAGTTGGTTAGAGCAACCGGCTCATAACCGGTTGGTCCGGGGTTCGAGTCCCTGAAGGCCCACCATATAATTATGTAATTATTTTATGGCCCGGTAGCTCAGTTGGTTAGAGCGCCAGCCTGTCACGCTGGAGGTCGAGGGTTCGAGCCCCTTTCGGGTCGCCATTAATTACATAATTATTACCGTGCCTCGATAGCTCAGTCGGTAGAGCAAAGGACTGAAAATCCTTGTGTCGGTAGTTCGATTCTACCTCGAGGCACCACAATATGCTGGTGTGGCTCAATTGGCAGAGCAGCTGACTTGTAATCAGCAGGTTGGGGGTTCAAGTCCTCTCACCAGCTCCATTAAGGAAGAGTTCCAGAGTGGCCAAATGGGGCAGACTGTAAATCTGTTGTTTTTAACTTCGGTGGTTCGAATCCACCCTCTTCCACCACATTTATTAATGTGAGATATAAGCGACAAATTCATTTTGTCGTTTTTTATTTTACAAATAAATATTTGTAAAAATATCTTGACAAAACAATATATGTTTGTTATTATATGTAAGTACTTTTTGCTAATTAAGTTCTTTTTATTAATTTAGCCCTTAGTAAAAATGTTTTGATTGCATTTAGTAGTTAAAAATAATTATAAGTTTGGGAGAGATTTTAATTTTATGAAAACATATATGGCAAATCCTCAAACAGTGGAAAGAAAATGGTATATAGTTGATGCTAATGGTGCAACTTTTGGTAGACTTGCAAGCAAAGTTGCAAACATACTAATGGGTAAAAATAAACCAACTTATACACCACATGTTGATGGGGGAGATTTCGTTATTGTTATTAACTGCAAAGATTTAGTTTTAACAGGTAACAAATTAATTGATAAAAAATTCTATAAACATTCAGGTAGACCTGGTGGTTTAAAAGAAACTACTTACAAAGATTTAATGGAAACTAAACCAGAATTCGCTTTTGCGCAAGCTGTTAAAGGTATGCTTCCTAAAAATAGTTTAGGTAAGAAAATGATAGAAAGGTTAAAGGCTTATGCTGATGACAAGCATGGTCACGAAGCTCAAAAACCAGAAGTAATTAATCTAAAAGAAGGAGAGAATAAGTAATGCCAGCAAAGAAGAAAGAAGAAGCTGTTGTTGAAACTTCTGAAAAAGAAGTAAAAGCTAAAAAAGCTCCAGCAAAAAAGACTGAAAAAGTAGAAACTGAAGCAAAAGCTAAAAAGACTACAACTAAAAAAGAAACAGCTGTAAAAGAAGAAGCTCCTGCTAAAAAAGCTCCAGCTAAAACTGCTAAAAAAGTTAAAGTAGCTAAAGACACTACTATTCAATTCTGGGGAACAGGTAAGAGAAAGAAAAGTGTTGCAAGAGTAAGATTATTACAAGGTAACGGCAAATTCACAATTAATGGTGAAGATATTGCTAAATATTTCCCATTTGGAACATTATCTCAAGTTGCAACTCAACCTTTAACATTGTTAAATGTTGCAGACAAGTTTGATGTTGTTGTAAATGTTCAAGGTGGCGGATACAATGGTCAATCTGGTGCTATTAGATTAGGCCTTTCAAGGGCTCTTATCAAGTTTGACGAAACTTACAGAGCTGAACTTAAGAAAGCAGGTTATCTAACTAGAGATGCCCGTATTAAAGAAAGAAAGAAATATGGTCTTAGAAAAGCTCGTAGAGCAGTTCAATTCTCTAAATAGTTTATACAAAAATGGAACAGTGTTGTTCCATTTTTTTTAATAAAACCAATTAGTTTTGTTATAAGATGTGGGGTCAATCTCTAAAATATTTGATGAGGTGTAATTATTATCCTCTAAAAAAGCAGAATTAACATACACTTTATAAGTTGAATTTTGATTTGCTGTAAATTCATATTTATACATTTTATCTTTAGTTTTTTCTGTATCAATGTTTGTATAGTTAATCAAGTTATAATTATTATCATATTCTTCAATAATTATTTCATATTTTTGACTTAATTCTTGCAGAAATGTAATGCAAATATTGCAATTATTGCTAGTTGATGAAATTATAGGGATTGTAAAAAATGAGAAATTATTACTGCAAGTTGTTGGCTTAAATTTTTTGTTAAAATCTGCAGTAAATTTATACTTGTCGGGAGCTTTTACGCTAGCCAAAGTAATTTGCCCGTTTTGATAGTCTAATAAATCTAACAATACGCTCTCAACATTTTCTGGCTTTTCAAAGTTAGACGGTGTGCTATTTTTATACAATTCTTCAAAAATACTTTTAATTCTAAGTGTTGGGCTCAAACCTGAAATGCTCGCGTTTTCCAATAAATTTTCTTTGTTATAATCTTTAGAATAATACCAAACACATGTTGTGTGTTTTGTTGTTTGAGCTACGCACAAACTATCTGTGTTCTTATCTGCAAATTCTGTTCCATTTGTGCCACTTTTTGCATGAATTTCAAAATTAAAATTGCTTAAAGCTTTGCAAGTTCCATTCGTTACGCTTTCCTTCATCATAGAGCCTACTAAATAACTTGTCTCTTTGCTAAAAGCTTTTTTATTTGTGAGTTGTCTAGAATATATTGTGTTGCCATTTTTGTCTTTAATTTCTTTAATGAAAGATAATTTATTAAAAGCGCCATTACAAACAAAAGGGGAATAAGCACTCACAAGTTCGCTTATGGTTATTCCTTTATACATACTGCCAAGAGCAAGAGATAATCCATTATCTTTTTCTGTAAACGGAATATTCAATTTGCTTGCATACGCTTTTGCTTTAGGTATGCCAAGTTGTTCTAAAATTTTAACTGCAGGCACATTTAAAGATTTTGCGAGTGCTTTAGATGCGCTTATATTTCCGTAATACAGGTCATTAATATTTTTAGGTGAATATCCGCCACCAAATGTGGTTTTTTCATCTAAAATAAGCGAGCATGGCTGTATTATTCCTTGTTCACATGCCGGGGCGTAAACCAAAAAGGGTTTTATGGTAGAAGCAGGGCTTCTTCTTATTGCAAGAGAACCATATAATATGCTGGAAGAGTATGCAATAACCCCATAAGATTCGTTATCTACAATTATGCTATTGTGTAGGGCGTTTGTGTTTGTTGCACTATAAGTTTCTAAAATTTTATTTGCATCACTGTCAAAATATGTAAAAATTTTATATCCTAAACTTGATAATACTGTTGGGGAAACATTTAGAATATCGCTTGCTTCACTAATTGCGTTGCTGTAATATGATTGTTTATTAAATTCGCTAGAGTAACTTAAATTAAGTTCTATGTCTTTATTTATGTTTTCTTCATATTCTTTTTGGTTAATATCTCCATCGTTTAGCATTTCATTTAAAATTAAATTTTTTCTGTTTTTTATATTTTCTTTATTGGTTATAGGGCAGTAATTTGCTGGCGATTTTATAATTCCCGCAAGAATAGCAGATTCGTTAATGGTTAAATCACTTGCTTTTTTATTAAAATAAAAATTGGAAGCACTTTCTATGCCGTAGCACCCATTGCCGAAATATATGGCATTTAAGTACATCTCTAATATTTCATCTTTAGAATATTCTTTTTCTAATTGTAAAGCTAAAATTGCTTCTTTTATTTTTCTTTCATAAGTTTTTTCGTTTGTTAAGTGCGTGTTTTTTATTAATTGTTGAGTTATTGTGGAAGCTCCCTGTTCAATATCTCCAGACATTAAATTTGTAAAAAACGCTTTAATAATTCTTGGTAAGTTTAATCCGTTATGCGTATAAAAATTTTTGTCTTCTATGTCAATAAAAGAAGATAAAGTGTATTTATGTAAGTTGTCTATTTTTATATATGGAGAACCGCTTATACTTTCTGTTAATTTTTGACCATTATTATCGTAAATAGAAATGGGGGAAGTAAAAGAATTAAGCAATTCTTTATTTAAATGTGTTGTAGATTTTAAATGTATAACCCAAAAAGCGGTTATAGCACATAAAAGCATTATAGGTAAAAATATGCATAATAAAATAATCTTTTTTTTGCTAAAATGTTTTTTATTTGTTGATTTTTCTATCATAAATTTAGTTTGTTCCTTTTTTGTTCTTTTATTACAAAAATTACTTGAAAAATGTCGATAAACATTGTATAATCATAAATGTAATAATTATATAAGAATAAATAACAAGAGGGATGAATTATGCAATATTATATTCAAACTTATGGTTGCCAAATGAATGTGCATGAAAGTGAAAAAGTTGCTGGAGTGCTTGAAGATTGTGGTTACACTAGTGCAGAAAAAATTGAGGACGCAGATGTAATAATTTTTAATACATGTTGTATTAGAGAAGGAGCAGAAACTAAAATATTTTCTAATATTGGCAATGTTAAGCCTCTTAAGAAAAAAAAGAAACATTTAATAGTTGCTGTTCTTGGTTGTATGACTCAACAGAAAAAATCTGCAGAAAATTTAAAAGCTAAATTTCCTTGGATTGATATTATAATAGGCACATACAATGCGGATCAGTTTGCAGAATACTTTAAGCAAGTTGTTAAACAAAAAGCTAAAATCTTTTCATTGTATGATAAAGAGCAAGAAATTGTTGAAAATTCAATTTTTTATCGCACAAGTGGCAAAAACGCTTGGGTAAACATAACATATGGTTGTGATAATTTTTGTTCGTATTGCATTGTCCCTTATGTTAGGGGTAGAGAAAGAAGCAGAAAGAGCGAAAATATTATTGCAGAGTGTAAAGACCTTATTTCTCAAGGTTATAAAACAATTACACTTCTTGGTCAAAATGTAAATTCATATGGTAAAGGGCTTGAAGAAAATATAAATTTTCCGCAATTGTGTGAAAAAATTTGTGCGCTAGATGGAGATTTTAGAGTTAAATTTATGTCTTCTCATCCAAAAGATTTCAGTGATGAATTGATAAATGTTATTGCCAGCAATCCTAAAATGAGTAAAGTTGTACATTTACCTTGTCAATCTGGTTCAAATAAAATTTTAGAAGCTATGAATAGAAAATACACAAGGGAAGATTATTTAAGTAAAATAGAAAAATTAAAAAAGGCTGTACCTAATGTTATTTTAACTTCAGATTTTATTGTTGGTTTTCCGGGAGAAGAAGAACAAGATTTTTTAGATACATGTGATTTAGTTTCTAAAGTTAGGTACAATTCTATTTTTGCATTTATTTATTCAAAAAGGCGAGGCACTGTTGCAGAGAGTATGCCAAACCAAGTGGATTTAAAAGTAAAGAGAGAAAGGGTTAATAAATTATTAGAAATTCAACATAACATTACAAAAGAAAAAGATGTTGAATTAATTGGCTCTTATTTAGACTGTTTGCTAGAAGAAAAAGAAGGCGAAGTAATTGCTGTTAGCGAATCTGGTAAAACAATACATTTAGAAGATCAGGTTAAAGATTACAAAGACATTTTTTATAAAGTAAAAATTGTTAAAGTTGAAAAGAATAAGGTGTATGGTAAAATAGAAAATTAAGGATAAAAAAATGGAAAAACAAAATAAGAAAAAATTATCTCCAATGATGGAGCATTACCACAATATAAAAAAGAATTATAAAGATACCATTTTGCTTTATAGGTTGGGCGATTTTTATGAATGCTTTGAAGAAGATGCTTTAATTGTATCAGAAGCGCTAGATATAGTGCTTACGGGTAGAAATTGTGGTCTGGATGAAAAGGCTCCAATGTGCGGAGTTCCAGCACACGCTCTAGATAGTTATTTGGCACGCCTTGTACAAAAAGGCTTTAAAGTTGCTATTTGTGAGCAAACTGCACGTGGTGATGGTACAAAACTTTTTGAAAGAGAAGTTTTGCGTGTTGTAACACCAGGAACTGTTATAGAAGAAACAATTTTAAACAGTAATAGTAATAACTATCTTGCATGTGTGTATGTAGATGAGAATACAAAAAAATCTGGTTCTATTGCGTATGTTGATATATCAACAGGCGAGTTTTTTTGCTTGGATATTTCGGGTGATAATTTAGTGCAAAAACTAAACGATGAACTTGTTAGAATTAATCCTGCAGAAATTATTTGTAATTATGCAGGTAAAATTGTTGGTTCATCTCTTGCAATAACAAGTGCGGGCGTAGTTGTGGGTTTTGACAAAATAGAAGAATGGTATTTTGATGAACTTAATGCAACTAATAAAATTGTAGAATGCTTTAATTTGGCAAGCATACATGGGCTTGATTTAGCTCAAAGCGATAACAATATAAGAACATGTGGCGCTATTTTGCAATATTTAAAGCAAACACAAAAAAGAGATTTGTCTCACTTAAAGTTGCCAAAGGTTATTAATTTAACTAACTATATGTATTTAGATAGCGCAACACTTAGGAATTTAGAATTGACAGCAAGAATGCGTGATGGTAAGGTAAAAGGTTCGCTTCTTGATGTTATAGATTATACAAAAACTAGTATGGGAGCAAGAAGGCTAAAAGGCGCTATTATTCAGCCATTGCAAGATGAAGTTGAAATTAATAAAAGATTAGATAGTGTTCAAGAACTTTTTAATAGCAATATTCATAGGTTAACACTTTCTGGCTTGCTTTCTAATGTGGCAGATTTAGAGAGAATGTGTAGTAAAATTGTTTATAAAACAATATCACCAAAAGAATGTTTGGAATTATGTGAAAGTTTAAAAATCTTACCTCAAATAAAAGATATATTAGGCAAATGCCAAAGTGATGGATTAAAGAGTATTAATAACGAAATTGATGACTTGTATGCAATAGAAAAGTTGATTTTTGATATTATATCTCCAAATCCACCAGCCACAACAAAAGATGGCGGATATATAAAAACGGGATATAATGAAGCGTTAGATAGATATAGAGATTTAAAAGATAACAGTTCAGAAAAAATTAAAAAATTACAAGAAGTAGAAATTGAAGAAACTGGAATTAAAACTTTAAAAATAAAGTATAACAAAGTTTTTGGTTATTTTATAGAAATACCATCAAGTATGGTAGAAAAAGTGCCCGTAAGGTACATTAGGAAACAAACAATTTCAAATTCGGAGCGTTACATTACAGAAGAATTAAAGCAACTTGAAGAAGATATTTTAAATGCTCAAGAAAAATCACATTTGTTAGAAGCAGAAATTTATTCTTATTTAATAAATCAATTATCAAACAATGTTGCTTATTTGCAAAAATGTAGCCAAGCAATTGCTGAACTTGATATGTATATATCGTTTGCGGTTGCTAGTGATAAAAATAATTACACTAGGCCACAAATATCAAGCAAAGAACATAATTTGATAATAAAAGAGTGTAGGCATCCTGTTGTTGAACAATTGTTGCTTGGTACACCATTTGTTTGTAATGATGTAAATTTAAATGATACAGATGAAAGGATAATGATAATTACTGGGCCAAATATGGCTGGTAAAAGTACATATATGCGAGAAATTGCACTTTCTGTTATAATGGCACATATTGGCTGTTTTGTTCCTGCAAAGAGTTCAAGAATTCCTATAATGGATAGGATTTTTACGCGTGTTGGTGCTAGTGATGACTTGTCTTTTGGACAAAGTACATTTATGGTTGAAATGGTAGAAGTTGCAAACATTCTTAACAATGCAACAAATAAATCTTTAATTGTTCTTGATGAAGTTGGAAGAGGTACAGCAACATATGATGGACTTAGTATTGCGTGGTCTATTATGGAATATTTAAGTACAACACTAAAAGCAAAAACACTTTTTGCTACACATTATTTTGAACTTACCGAACTTGAAGGAATGCTTGATGGGGTTAAAAATTATAGGGTTTCTGTTAAAGAAATTAATGATACAATTGTGTTTTTGCGTAAAATTGTTAAAGGTCCAGCAAATAAAAGTTTTGGTATACAAGTTGCATCTCTTGCAGGGGTTCCAAAAGTTGTTACCAGCAAGGCAAAAGAAATTCTAAAAAAATTAGAGGCAAAGCAAAATTTGAGTTTGCAAGAAGTAGAGAACACTCAAATTATTAATGTTGTAAAAGAAGATGATAAATATAAGGATATTATTGAAGAAATAAAAGAAATTTCTCCAGAAAACATTACGCCAATAATGGCTTTGCAAATTTTATCTGATTTGGTGCAAAAAGTAAACGATAAGGAGTAATTTATGGCAAAAATTAATGAATTACCGAGTGGCGTTTATAATTTAATTTCTGCGGGCGAAGTTGTCGTTTCGCCAGAAACGCTACTAAAAGAACTTATAGAAAATAGTATAGATGCCAAGGCAACACAAATATCAATTTACACAGTTAAAGGCGGTGTAAGTGAAATTAAAGTTGTTGATAATGGTGAAGGTATAGAAAAAAGTGAAGTAGAAAAAGCCTTTAAACAACACGCAACAAGTAAAATACTTAACAAAGAAGATATTTATAAAATTCAAACATTAGGTTTTCGTGGCGAAGCGCTTGCGAGCATTGCGCTTGTATCTAATGTTAAAATGCTTACAAGATATAAAGATGAAGATATTGCAACAGAAATAGAAATAGAAGGTGGAAAAACTTTAAGTAAAAAACAAGCATCATCAAATGTTGGTACAAGCATAACAGTTACTAAATTGTTTTATAATATGCCTGCAAGATACAAATTTTTACAAGATTCTAGCGAGCTAAATAGAGAAATTGATAAATTAGTTAGTGCATTTGTGCTTTCTTATCCAG
>CAVFEO010000039.1:0-9186 GCA_963621425.1 bacterium
GTTAACTACAAAGATATTTTTTTAATAATTATTTAACAATTATATTCAATATTTTGTTTGTAACATAAATTACTTTAACAATATTTGCGCCGTTTAATTGAGCAACTTCTGCTTTAGCTTTTGCTACCACATCATTTTCACTTGCGCCAAGAGCAACTTGAATTGTCGCCTTAAACTTTCCATTAACTTGAACTGGCAAACTAATTTCAGCATAATGGCATTTTTCTTCATCATAAGTTGGGAAAGATTCGTCCAATATTTGAGCATTAAACACTCTTTCATATAGTTCGCTTGTAATATGAGGGGCAATTGGGTTTAGCATAATAAGGAAGTTTTTAAACTCCAATTTGCTCATCTTGCCAACTTCAACAATATGATTGCTTAATTCCATTAAACTTGAAACAATTGTGTTTAGCGTAAAATCTTCATAATCTTTAGTTACTTTCTTTATTGTTTTATTAAATTCAACTTCATTTTCTTTTAAGTATTCATTACTATCAACAAGAATATCTTGCATAGCCCAAACTTTATCTAAAAATCTGCATACGCCATTAATTCCGCTATCTGACCAAATTGCAGGTTTTGGATACTCTCCCAAAAACACTAGAAAAGCCCTTACCGCATCTGAGCCAAATTGTGCAATCATATCAAGAGGGTTTACACTTGTTCCCTTACTTTTACTCATTTTAGAACCATCGCTTGCAAGAACTAGCCCGCAACAAACACGCTTAGCAAAAGGAATTTCAAAAGGTACAATGCCAATATCATATAAGAACAAATGCCAGAACTGAGCATATATCATATGTCTTGTAACATGTTCAAAACCACCAGTATACAAGTCAACTGAATTCCAATACATCAATTTATCTTTACTTGCAAGTTCTTTATCATTATTAGGGTCCATAAATCTTAGCCAGTACCAACTGCTTCCCGCCCAGTTTGGCATAGTATCAACCTCGCGTTTTGCAGGCTTTCCGCAATGTGGACACTTTACATTAACCCAATCGGTTAACCTAGAAAGTGGGCTATCTCCATTGTCATTAGGTTTATAGTCATTAGTTTCAGGAAGAACAAGCGGAAGATCTTCTTCTTTAAGTGGGACAATTCCGCAATCAGGACAATAAATAATTGGAAAAGGTTCTCCCCAATATCTTTGACGATTGAAAGCCCAATCTTGCATTTTGTAGTTAACTTGTTTAGAGCCTTTGCCTGTTTTCTCCAAATACTCAATAATCTTTGCCTTAGCTTCTTTTACATTTAAGCCATTAATAATATCGCTATTAATGTGCTTAGCATCGCCAACAAAAGCTTCTTTAGAAATGTCACCTTCTAGAACTTGAATCATCTTCTCGCCCATTTTCTTAGCGAATTCATAATCTCGTTCATCATGAGCAGGAACTGCCATAACTGCACCTGTTCCATAGTTCATTACAACATAGTCCGCAACATAAAGAGGAACAACACTTCCATTAATTGGGTTAATAACTGTTAATCCATCAATCTTTACACCAGTTTTATCTTTATTTACTTCCGTTCTTTCAAAAACTGTTTTATTTTTAACTTTTTCTACATATGCTTGAACATCGTTAAAGTTTTTAATTGAATCTTTATATTTTTGAATATAAGGATGCTCAGGAGCAATTGCCAAGTATGTTACGCCATAAATGGTATCTGGACGAGTTGTAAACACCTCTAAAATATCCTCTGTACCATTTAGCGTAAATTTAATTTTAGCGCCTTCACTTCTACCAATCCAGTTACGTTGTGCAAGTTTAACACTTTCTGGATAATCTGCCTTATCTATTAAATCTAGCATTTTATCTGCATATGCAGTAATTTTTAAAAACCAAACATTGCGTACTTTTTGCTCTACTTGAGAACCGCATCTATCGCATACCCCACCTTGAGCATCTTCGTTAGAAAGTGTTGATTTGCATTTAGGACAAAAGTTAACAGTTGCTTCACTGCGATATGCTAATCCTTTTTCATACAACTTTAAGAAAATATATTGCGTCCACTTATAATAATTTGGGTCGGTTGTATCAATTACCCTTGACCAATCGTATGAACCACCAAGTTTAATAAATTGTTCTTTGAATCTTTTAATGTTATCTGCAGTTGATACCCTTGGGTCAATACCCATTTTAAGAGCAAAATTTTCTGTTGGAAGACCAAATGCATCCCAGCCTATTGGTTGTAAAACATTATACCCACAAAACCTTTTATATCTTGCATTAACATCTGGAGAAACATAACATTTAGCATTACCAATATGAATGCCTTTTGCTGTTGGACCTGGGAATTCAGATAAAGCATAATATTTTTTAGGTTTATCCTCTTTTACTTCAAAGCATTTATTCTCCATCCAATATTTTTGCCATTTTTCTTCAATTTCTGTAAAATTATATTTAGCCATTTTAATTCCTCTAATTATAAATAATATACTTAATATAGCATCTAATAAAAACATTGTCAACAAAAAATTTAAGCATAAACGTAATGTGTTTTTTAAAAACTTATTTAATGTTTACGCAAATTATTTTTGTATAAATAAAAAGACTACTTTGCAGTAGTCTATAGTTATTCTGTAAGCCGAGTTCTGTATTTGATGGTTATCTATCTAGATGCAATATTTCTATTACATTCAAGCGATATTTTTGAAGTGCTAGCGAGCAACTTTAACGCACTTACTTAATCTTGCCTCAGGTGGGGTTTACATTGCACTCTCCGTCTCCGCAGAGTCGGTGGTCTCTTACACCTCCTTTTCACCCTTACCTAACTTACGCTAGGCGGTACTTTTCTGTTGCACTTTCCTTAGAGTCGCCTCCACCGGCAGTTAACCGGCACCCTGCTCTAAGAGGCTCGGACTTTCCTCACTTTGCGCCATTATAACGCAAACCGCAACCATCTGAATAACTATGTGTATTATATCATAAAAACTCATCTTGTCAAGAAAGCAAACTATCTTTTCTTAAAAGCATTTCATCAAACCTAGATATGTAATCTCTAATTTGTTTAACATTTGCTATGCGTTCAATATAGTTGTTTTCTTTGTGGATTTTTTTAGATATTGCGCCAGCGCCACAAGCAATTATTGGTTTTAAATCTTCCATACTATATATGTTGAACACGCAATATTTATTTGGTTTAGAATAACCAACATTTTCAAAAAAACCTAACATATTTTTTTGCCTGTATAAATAATATGGTTCAAAGCCATTTTTAACTAAATTGGATTGAGCATAAGCAAGCATTTTGCTCACTTCCTCAGCGCTTGGCAACACAGCATTTTGCATATGCTTTAATAGTCCTGCATTTTTAATAGAAAGAGTGTGAATTGTAATATTATCTGGTGCTAGTTCCAACGCTTTATTAATGCTAAAAGTAAAACTAGCATAATCGTCTCCAGGGAGTCCTGCGATAAAATCCATATTAATATCAAAATTAAACTGCCTTGCCATTTTATATGCATCAATTACTTGTTCTACGCTGTGGTTTCTACCTATAATGCTAAGTACTTTTTCATTAAATGTTTGTGGATTTATACTTATTCTTGTTACGCCCATATCACTTAAAACTTGCAATTTTTCTTTAGTGATTGTGTCTGCTCTACCACATTCAACAGTTATTTCTGCTACTTTTAAAAGAGCAATGGGGCTAAGCAAATTTTTTAATTGTTCTGCACTGAGTACCGATGGTGTGCCTCCGCCAATGTAAACACTGTTTATTTTAATGTTTTTTGTTTCTATTAAATTTAAAGTATAGTCAACTTCTTTTATCAAATAGTCAACATACTCATTTAAATATTCTTTTGCATGAGTAAAATCTGTAGAAACAAAACTACAATAAATACACCTTGTTGGGCAAATTGGAATATGTATATACAAGCAATAAGAATTATCAATTTTAATTACTTTTAACTGATTTTGAACTGTATTTTTTAATAATTCAGCCTTATCACCACTTAAAAAATACTCTTTTTTAACTTCTTGAATCGCCTTTTCAAATGAATAGCCTTCATCAAGTTTATTATATACTAGCCTTGCTGGTCTTACACCAGTTAGTGAACCCCAAGATAACTTTTCATTGCATTCTTTAGATAAGGTTTTATACAAGGATGATTTTATATTATGTTTTAATTCTCTATCAAAAATTAAAGAATTGTTATTTTCAACTTTAGGATATGTATACTTTAGTATTTTACCATTAAAATCTATTTCTATAAAACACTGCGAGATATTTTCACAACTTATGGTTAACGAATAGTCGCTTAATTCAAAAAGATTAATTAATTCTTGTAAATCACTTTTATATTCTTCAATATTTTTGCTCACATCAAACATTTTAATCCACCGCTATACTAAATTTTTTACACTCATCTAACAATTTTGCTACATCCAGTTTTTTACATGCCGTTAAAGTATATTGTTTGCTATCAAAACTAATTTGTTCCGTTTTAATTAACAATTTATAAATACATATAAACTGAGTAAAAGTTAGTGGCAATTTATTAAAATACTTTTTAAATAAATATATTTCATCAAAAACTTTTTCTTTAATACCAGCTATAACATCAAACACTTTGTTAAAATCTGTTGCGACTATATGAATTTGTTGATTCTCTCTGCTATATTTGGCAAAAATTTCCATATGGGGATACTCTTTATGCAAAAACTCAACCAATCCATTATTTAGTAATGGTTCTATAAATACTAGGTTGTCTACGTCTTCTAAATTATTAAAATTAATTGGACTAACAAGTAGCGTACTTGATGATTGTGTTGGCTGATAATTTACATAACAAACATCATCATAATGATAACTAACTTCTTTTTTGCAATACGTTACAAACACTGTCTTTTTACTTTTATCGTGTTTAAAATGTTTGTTAAATGTATTATTATCGCTTGAAAAATCATACAATTTTGTTAAAGCGTATGCGCCCTCGCAAATAGATGCATTAAAAGGTAAATATTCTTTGCTTTGAATGTCTTTTATAAAAGTTTTAATAAGTGGTTTTGATAAAAAGTATTCTTTGTTTAGATTGATGTATAAATGCTTTTTGTTGTTAAAACTCAATGTATATATGCTACTTGAATTGTTAAAGTAAACACCTGACGCGTTATGTAATTCTATTATCAAATGCTCAAAATGAGATGGCATTGGGCTTACTGTTATGCTACCGACTTTCACTCTAAATAAAGGCTCTGGATTAGCAACCCCAAACGGCTCTAAAAGTGATAAATGGTCAACAAAATCTTTGTTTATTTGGTTAGGATTTAAATCTATATCGTAAGTCCCTTCTTCTTCATCAAAAGTTGCTCCAACACTTACGCTACTTTGCATAACGCTTGCAAATGATGCAAAATTTTCTTCCTTAATTCCTAGTCCACAAGCGAACTTATGACCACCAAAAGTTGTTAACATATCCATATGAGCACTAATCGCCTTATGCAAGTCAAAATTGCCAAAAGAACGCGCAGAACCTGTTAATGCTTGCGTTCTTTCATCAAACCCAAATAGAATTGTTGGCTTGTGATATTTTTCCACTAGTTTAGAGCATACAATACCTAAAATTCCACATTCCCAATCTGCACTTTCAAGTACAATAATATTATCTACACTATAAGAACTTTCAACCTTTGTAATGGCTTCATCATAAATTGTGTTACAAAGCATTTGTCTTTGTTCGTTCATTTGCATAGTTTGTTTACAAAAACTTTTAATTTCTGCATCAGTTTTTGCTAAATACAATTTAAGTGAAATACTTGCATCCCCCATTCTGCCAGTAGCATTAATTTTTGGTGCAACTTTATATGAAATGTCTTTAGCGCTTGGCGTTCCGAATATTTTACATTGTTTAATTAAATACTTAATACCTTCTGGGCAATCTTGATTAAAATTTTTAAGCCCTTCTTTTACTATATAACGGTTTTCATCTACAAGTTCTACTATATCTGATATTGTGGATAATGCACATACCGTCATATACTTTTTACAAGTTTCTTCATTAGATAATGCTTGAACTAATTTTAGCGCCATACCTGCACCGCACAAACAAGAAAATGGATAAGCTTGGTCTTTAATCTTGCAATCTAAGACCAAACAATTTGGCAATGTATCGAGTGGTTCGTGATGGTCTGTTATTATAACATCAACGCCTTTTTGCTTTAAATACTCCACCTCATTAATGCTTGTAATTCCACAATCAACTGTAATTATAAGTTCTGGATTATATTGGGTAATAACCTTATCTATACTACCTATTGTAAGCCCATAACCATCTTTGTACCTACTTGGTAAAAAATAATCAACTTTAACACCCTTTTCTTCAAAAAACTTAATTAAAATGTATGTTGAACCTATGCCATCTACATCATAGTCGCCGTAAATTAGTATCCTCTTTTTTTCTTCTATTGCTTTATTAATTTTTTCAACTACAGCTCGCATATCCGGGAATAAAAATGGATTATGGAAAAAAGAACTAGAAGGATTAATATAATCTTCTATTTCTTGCTCTGTTTGATACCCCAAATGATAAATATAATTTGCCATATCAAAGGTAAAGCCATATTTATCTTGAGCGTACAAAATCACTTCATTATTAACATTTTCATATGCTTTTTTATAATTCATTTTATTCCTCTTTTATACAAAAATAGCCTTTAAATTTAAAAGGCTAAATTTGTTATTTAATTAATCATTGCTAGAAGGAGCAACTATTTCTTTATACTCTTTATTTTTTTTCTTTATATCGCTATTTTTATTCATCATATCGTTAAATTTTGCCCACAAAGGTGATGCTACAAATACAGATGAATAGAATGATGCTACAAGTCCAATTGTTATAGGTAATACAAAACTTGTAATACCTGGAATTCCTACAAATAACAAGCAGAATACAACAATAAATGTTGTCAATGTTGTTACAATTGTTCTTGTTAAAGTTTGTTTAATAGATGCATTTGCAATGCTATCAATTGTGTCTTTTTGCATTAACTTTTTGTTCTCTCTTATTCTATCAAAGATAACTACATTGTTGTTAATTGAGTAACCTACAATTGTAATTAATGCTGCCACAAATGTACTGCTTACCTCTAGATGGAAAATCATCATAAATGCAAGCATAATTAATACATCGTGCACCATACTTATAATAGAACACAAACCAAAAGACCATTGTTTATATCTTAATGCCAAATAAACCATAATTAACACAACAGCAATGCACACAGCAAGCAACGCATTTAAAAGTAACGATGCAGATGCAGAAGCAGATATAGTTGTTGCATTGTCTACTTCAATTGTAGTATATTTTGCTTGTAAGGCAGCAATAAATTGTTCAGAAATCTCTTGCATTTCTTCATTAGATTTACCAGATATATTTTGATATCTTACTTGTAATTTAGCACTTTCATTTTCGCCAATTCTTTGATTGGTTGCCATGGTTAGACCAAATTCGCTCATAACCTCTTTAACTTCGTTAACTCTAGTATTATAAGTACTTTCTTGCATTAACTCACTGCCGAACTTTGCACTAACAGCCGTTCCGCCAGTAAAGTCAATGCCGACATTTAAACCTTGCACGCACCACATAATTAAAGCGAAAACTACAATTACAGCGGGAACCATTAAATAATACTTTGTGTTTTTAACAATATCATGCTTCCAATTTTTAATGTTATCTACCCATTTCATTAGCAATTTCCTCCCTTCTTAATCCTGCACGCTTTGCGTTTTTGCTATTAATTGCCAAATACATTTGAAGTAATCCGCGTTGAACAACAAGTGAAGTAAATAATGAAATTACTATACCAATTAATAGAACTATTGCAAAACCTCTAATTGTACCTGTACCGAAAATTGCAAGGCAAATTGCGGCAATTATTGTAGTAATTTGTCCATCTAGAATTGCACTAATTGACCTCTTGAAACCATCATTAAACGCATTGTGCATACGCTTACCAGACGCATATTCTTCTTTAATTCTTTCAAATATAATTACGCTTCCGTCCACAGCCATACCGATACTTAAAATTACACCTGCAATTGCTGGTAATGTTAACTGAACCATAGGCACAGCCATTAAGAAGAACAACATTAGTACCAAGTTTACAACTATTGCAAAAGAAGCTAAAAGCCCTAAATCTCTATACAATAAAATCATTACAAGGAACATAATTAATAAGCCAATTACGCCCGCAATTAAACTTTTAGATATAGCGCCATCACTAAGTGTTGCAGAAACCTTTTCACATGTATCTACAGAAAGTTTTAAAGCATAAGTACCACTTAAAATTTTAAGTGACATTTGCTTTGCTGTATCTTGAGTGTAACCACCAGTTATTTGTGTTTTACCATCAGTTATAACGGCTTGAACTTTTGGTGCCATTAACTGAGTACCATCAAGATAAATATAAATTGGTGCATTAGAGTTATTGTATGCTTCTCTAGTCATCTCAGCAAAAGTAACAGAAGCCTTAGAGTTAAACTTTAAATCAATGCAGTATTCGCCCTCTTGGGTTCTGCCTTCTGTAACACTTTCCAAATCGCTACCGGTAAGCATTGTATCGCCCGCTTCCCCATTATTATCTTTTTTAAACTCTAATTTAGCAGGTTCGCCAACCATATTTAAAAGTGCTTGGGTATTTTCAACATCCGGAACTTCAACTCTTATTTGTGCATTACCTTGCTTAGTTACAGTTGCTTCTGTATAACCTTTACTGGTTAAAAGATCGCTAAGCCTTTCTATTGTAGCATCAACTTTTGAATCCATTGAGCCTTCTATGCCTTCAATTTCTTCACAGTTATAAACGGCTACAACACCACCCTTAAGGTCCAAACCTAACTTTATCGCATTTGCAAAACCTTGATAGTCGTATGTGCTACCAGGAATTGGAAAAGACCAAACAGCAAGAATTATGCCTAATATTGTTAACACTATTGAAAAAATGAATCTTTTAATCGCTGTCTTTTTATTCATAACTACCTTAACCTTATAAAATAATCTTTTTAAGTATACAATGTTATAAAATTTTAGTCAATAAAATTGCCCATATTTATACTAATATTTTTAATAATTATTACCAGTTTTTATATAATAAAACACTACATTAAGTATATTAACTTGTAAAGTCTCTTTCAAAATTAAACAAATCTAATCTTAATAAAGCATGTGTATAGCAC
>CAVFEO010000040.1:0-2475 GCA_963621425.1 bacterium
CTTTAACCTATTTTTTTACCTTACCACAATTTAATATGCTTATTCAAATTGCCTATCACTTTTTAACAAAACTAAAACAGCACGCTTGGTTATTATTTCTTTGGTCTTTATTTTCACTAGCGTTTAACACCATACTATCCTTTTTATCATTTTCTTTGTTAGATTCTCCATTTATTAAAATTCCATTACAAACACACTTGTTATGCTTGTTAAAAATGCACCTAGCTTCACACATAATATTGGTTTTTTTGTTATGTTTATACGGCGCAATTTCTGGCGCAAGTTCAAACATTGTTTTACTCACATCTTGCAAATCATCTTTTTTTGTTGGTTGATAATATGCGCAATTCAGATTTTTTTGTATAAATATATTTTTGCTAGTACACACATAATTATTGTTGTATTTGCATTTTGTTTTACGGCACGAAATATTCATAATTCTCTTCTCCCTCAAATAAAAAATTATTATTTTTTGCTTTATTTTTGTATATAAGTATGATATACTTTATAAGTAAATCTTATACACCAAAAAGGTTTTTAGGAGGATTTTATGAAAGTTTTATTGTTAAAAGATTTAAAAGGTAGCGGAAAAGCCGGACAAATTGTTGATGTTGCAGATGGATATGCTAACAACTATTTAATACCTAATAAAATTGCAAAATTTGCAAACAATAGCGTATTAAATGAAGATAAACAAAATAAAAGCAGTTCACAATTTCACAAAAAAGAAGAACTTGATGCATGCCGTGCTTTGGGCGAAAAATTAAAGAAAGAAAAACTTGAAATGAGTATAAAAATTGGCGATTCTGGTAAAGCTTTTGGCTCTATTACCAACAAGGAAATTAGCGAAGAACTTGCAAAATATGGCTACTCTATTGATAAAAAGAAAATTGTTATTAATAACGGCGCCATTAAAACTGAAGGAAAGTTTGTTGCTGTTATTAAACTACACCCTGAAGTTGAAGTTAAAATTAACATTAATGTACAAGGAACTAAATAATGATTTTATATATTTTTATTTTTATTGCCTTTGTTGCTTTTGGTATTTTTGTTGCAAACAACGCACAAAGCGAGTTTATGAAAGTTTACAAGGAATATAAAAAAATAAACATTGAAGAATATGTAACTGTACAAGATTTTTTAAATAAGTTGTATAACACTCGCAAATTTTCTTCTGTAAGATATGTGCTTATTGATAAAGAATTAAATGATAGTTACTACTACAAAAACAATACCGTATACTTAAGCAAAACAACCGCAAGCGGATTCAATATTGCAAGTTTTGCTATAATCGCACACGAAATGGGACACGCAGAACAAAATTTAGATGGTAGCAAAATGTACAACTTTAGCCTATTTTTGCGTAAACTATCTAGATGGATTGGTTGGCTTGCTATGCCACTAACAATTATAGGCGCAATTCTTGCCTTTGTTACTTCTAGCGAAGAAAGCGCTTTGGGCTGGATTGTTCTTGGCATTGGTATTTTGCTTTTTGCTATTATGGTTCTTTCTAGTTTGGTTATAACTATAATTGAATTTAACGCAAGCAAACGCGCAATTAACCTTTTAAGGCAACACAAAATTATGGACGAGAGCGAACTTAAAAAGGCTAAAAGGTTTTTGCGCCACGCTGGTTATACTTATTTAGGAAACTTCTTTTCGTTTTTATTCAGTTGGACTTTCCTTGTTCCAAAACCTAAAGTTTTATAGGAGATTTTATTATGCTTATATACATTTATGCTATTTTTATTGTGTTTGACATAATTGCTATGGCAATTGCCGGCTGGGCACAATATAATGTAAATTCTAATTACAACTATTATTCTGGCGTTGCAACTGGCAAAGAAATTAGCGGATATGATGTTGCTAAAAGAATTTTAGATTCAAACGGAATTAATGACGTGCAAATTAATTGCATTAGCGGAAAACTTACGGACCACTATCACCCTAAAAAGAAGCAAGTAAATTTAAGCAAAGATATTTACAGCGGAACTTCTATTGCTTCAATTGCCGTTGCCGCGCACGAGTGTGGGCACGCAATACAATATCAGCAAGGATATTTTGGCATAAAGGTACGAAATTTTGTTATTCCTCTATCAAATTTTATTTCAAGAGCAATGATTCCGCTTGTGATTATTGGAATTTTATTCACTTTTTCAACCATAACTTTTTTAGGCACTAATGTTGGCGATATTATTATAATTGCTTCGCTTGTTTCACTTGGACTTTCTGTGCTTGTAAACCTTGTTACCCTTCCTGTAGAATTTGATGCTAGCCGTAGGGCTCTTAAATGCATTGAAGAAATGGGCATAGTAGATGACGAAGAATATGCCGGTACGCGTGAAATGCTTAAATCTGCCGCATTAACTTATGTTGCCGCACTTGCTGTATCTTTAATTTATTTGCTAAGATTTATTTTTATTGTTTTAACGCTTAGAGGACGAGATGAATGAAAGAATTACCAAAGAAATTTCT
>CAVFEO010000040.1:2582-9176 GCA_963621425.1 bacterium
AAGAGTTTGCTTTATTTTTAGCAGAATATGACAAACCTTTTATAAAAACTATTAGATTAAATAATATAAGAAATATAGATGACCACATTTTGAATTTAATAAATTTAGATAAAAATAAAAAACTTAATTATGCCAACGCGTACATTGTTGATAACACACGCAAATTTGGGAATCATCCGCTTCACCACGCAGGTGCTTTTTATGTGCAAGAAGCAAGTGCAATGTTGCCTGCTCTTTGCGTAAAGTTTAGCGACGGCGATTTAGTTTTAGATATGTGTGCTGCGCCCGGTGGTAAAAGTAGCCAAATAGCAGAACAAATTCCAAATGGAACACTTGTTAGCAACGAAATTATAACAAATAGAGCCATTGTGCTAAAAGAAAACATAACAAGGCTTGGTTTTAAAAATGTAATTGTTACAAGCACAACACCAGAAAATTTGACTAAACTTGGCAACATTTTTGATAAAATTTTAGTTGATGCCCCTTGCAGTGGCGAAGGCCTTTTTAGAAAAGAAGATGAAAGCATTGCTCAATGGGATGAAAATATAAACGCAAAAAATGCTGAAAGGCAAAATGAAATATTAGACTATGCCAGCAAATTGTGCAAAAGTGGCGGAAGCATTATATACAGCACTTGCACATTTTCTAGACTTGAAAATGAAGATGTTTGCAAAAAATTTTTAAAAGAACATAAAAACTTTGTTTTAGGCAACATTGAAGAAGTTGTTAAACAAAACACAACTTGCGGGTACGACAATATTGGCAGAAGAGTTTACCCTTTTTCCAGCATTGGCGAAGGGCAATTTATGGCTGTTTTTACAAACACAGATGCAGAAACTTTTGACCAAACAAAAGAAAAAACAAATATGCGAAAATTATCAAATAAAGAACGCTCAATATTTGATAATTGGGTAAAAGAAAACCTTGCGAACTTTGATTGCGAAGTACTTGCCTATGAAGATAATATTTTTGCAATTCCTACTCACAAAATAAACACTACCGGAATTTTCACATTGCAATACGGTGTTAATTTAGGCAAAATTATAAAAGACAGATTTGATGTTAACCACAACTTTTTTACAGCATTTGGGCATCAATTTAAAAACCAATTACAACTATCTTTGTATGATGAAAATGTTAAAAAATATTTGCTTGGAGAAAGTTTAACAAACTTGAATATTAAAAATGGATACGCTTGCGTTATGATAGAAAACAACCCCGTTGGCGGAATTAAAGTTGTTGGTGATAGAGCAAATAATTTATACCCTAAGCATTTGCGAGTAACTAATTATAATTTTAATTTTTAATATTAAATTAAAATAGATTGTAAAAAATAAAAGACAGTGTACTAATTTCAATGTCTTTTTTTAATTTTTCATAAATTTAGTTTTTAACTCTGATATAATTTTTGCCTCTAACCTGCTTACCTGCACTTGTGATACACCAAGTATTTTTGCAATTTCAGACTGCGTTTTATTTCTATAATATCTAAGCAATATTATTTTTTTATCTCGCTTAGATAAATTTTTTAATTCTTCTTTAAGCATTATATAAATTTCATTATCGTAGTTAGCACTTTGTGCTTCAATTCTATCCCCAACACATAGCCCGCTATCATCATCATATTCTTCACTTAATGATATTGGTTTGCTATTACATTCCAGCGCAAGAATAATTTCTTGCCTATCTTGATTAAATTCTTTTTCCATTTCTTCTATTGTTGGTGAAGTTTGGTTGTGCTCGTTTTTATATTCTACTATATATTTATTAAGTTTTACATTTAATGTTTTTAGTGAACGAGATACTTTAACAATTCCATCATCACGCAAAAAGCGTTTCACTTCCCCCATTATCATAGGCACGCAATATGTGGAAAACTTAACATTAAAAGATGCATCAAAATTTTTTATTGCCTTTAAAAACCCAACACACCCTAACTGATATAAATCATCATAATCAACCCCTTTATTCAAAAAGCGCTTAATCACACTTTTTATTAGCGGATAATTGTATTTTAACAACACTTCTTTTGCATTGTTATCTCCCTGTTGTGCTTCATTTATTAATTTAATAGTTTCCTCCTGTGTAGGAGAATTAATCACAAACAGCCTCGCTTTGTGAGTTTTTTATTTTTTTGTACATAGTTACACTTAAACCTGCACCATCTTGATTATTTTGGACATCAACGCCATCCATAAAACTTTCCATAACCGCAAAGCCCATTCCACTTCTTTCTTGGTCTGGCTTTGATGTATAAAAAGGTTCTTTAGCCTTTTCCACATCTTCTATTCCAATGCCATCATCTTTTATTGTAATATATATGTTGTCATCAACTATGTGGCAAGTTATTGTAACTTCGCCTTTTTGTTTTGGGTAAGCGTGAACAACACAGTTAGTAACCGCCTCTGATACAGCAGTTTTTATATCATTTAATTCTTCTATTGTTGGGTTAAGTTGCAAAGCAAAAGATGCAACTACAGTTCGCGCAAATCCTTCATTAATTGATAGCGCATCAAATTTAATTTCCATAAAATTCTTTTCTATTTTCATTTTCAACTCCTTATGCTATTTTTGGCATTATGTTGTAAATGCCGGTCATACTAAAAATTTTATCAACTTGTTTATTTGGGCTAGATATAAATATAGGAACTCCTTTATCCTTAACAAGTTTATATCTTCCTATTAACACCCCAATACCCGTACTATCCATAAAATCCAATTCAGATAAATCAATTATTATTTGTTTATAATTTTCATACTTTATTAAATTATCTATATCTTTTCTTACATTTACCGCATTATGCTCATCTAAATCGCCAACTATGTTTATATACAACGTGTTATCATATACTTTGCTCTTTACCATGTTTCCTCCTTTTTAGCATAACTATTGTAGCAAATTTACAAATAAAAAAAATGGCAAGTTTTTAAACTTTGCCACTTATTTTGTTAAAATTTATTTTTTGTTTTGCTTTGTTTTTCTGTAATTTTCAGCCTCATAAAAAGAATATATACATCCGCAATAATTTTGCCTATACAAATTATATTTTTTAGCAAGCTCTAAACTACGCAAATATCCGTTTTTCTTTTTAAAATCACTAACCAAATAGTTTATTCCATACTTTTGGCTTAACTCTAAACCAATTTCATTTATAAGTTTAGCATTTTTATATGGGCTAACACTTAAAGTTGTTGCAAAAATATCAAAACCGTTTTCTTTTGTCTTTTGCGCACAAAATTCTAGCCTTAAGGTAAAGCAAACTTTACATCTTGCCCCGCCTTCTTTTTCTTTTTCAAGGCCTTTAACTTTGCTTATAAAATCTTCACCCAAATAGTCACAATCAAGCACTTTAACTTGAGGATACACCTCCTTAATAAGCCTTAACTGTTCATTTTTTCTTTTTATATATTCTTCTTCTGGTTGTATGTTTGGATTGTAATACAACACGGTAACATCAAAATCATTAACCAACCTTTCAAGCACCGCACTGCTACATGGGCCACAACAACTATGTAACAACATTTTTTGCATTTTATTTTTTCGCTCTCTTTTGGAATTTACCATCTTTTTGGTGGAAAGTGTTGCCAATTTCAGCATCTATTGTGCACTTCTTTGCAAATTCAATGGCTTCTTCTTTTGTTTTGCATCGTTTTGTTGCTCTAGTTGCGCCTTCTTTTTTCACAACCCATTCTTTCTTTGTTTTATCATATAGAACCCTATATTTAGATACAATGTTTGCCCCATTGCTAACCGCTTTAGCCGGAACATCTAAAGGTTCATTTTCAAGTTTTTGCATTTCTTCTATGTTATCATCAATTATGTTTTGCATAGCCTCAAGCATTGCATCACTTTCTTTAATAACACTTTCATAATTATCCAAAACAGTAGACTGTTCTGCCTCTTCATTTTGTACCAAATCAACCTGTTCTTGTTGTTCTTCAATTTCTTCAACAGGTTCTTCTTTTTGTTCTACAACGCTTTCATTTTCAATAATTTCTTCACTAGCATTTAATTGTTCTTCAATATTTTCTTGAACTTTTTGATTATTATCTTCATCATCTAAAACATCTGTACTGCTAGCAACTCCCTCATTTTCATGCTCACTTTCAGCATTAAGCTCTTCTTCAGCAACTTCTTCAACTTGCTTTTCTTGTTGCTCTACCTCTTCTTGAGCAATTTCCTCATCTAAAGGTTGCTCTTCATTAGACTCTGCAATTTCCAAATCTTCCGCACTTAATTTAATAGCATTCTTAAGTTGTTCTTCAGTTTCATCATCAAGCATTTTGTCTTCTTGCATCTTTTTCATTCGGCGCTCTTCTAGTTCACGACTATGCTTACGATTTAAAGCAAGTAACAAAAGCATAGACCCAACAGCAATTAAGCCACAAATTATCATGATAAGATTCAAATGCTCAACTATAAATTCTGATATAGCTAACACTAATTCCATCACACTTAACCCCTTATTATATTAAACACTGAAAATATTATATACAAATAAAATTAATATTTCAAATAAATAGTTATATTTTTAAAAAAAGTCTGCTTAAAAAAACAGAAAATAATCCATAAAAATAGTAAAAAATTGTTTTTTATATATTTTAAATTAACATTAATTGACTAAAAAAATATATGTGCTACCATTAAAAAACAATATAAAAGGATAAACGGCAATGACTTTTGTTGAAGATTTGATTAAGAATGAAAACCAAACTCACCGAGTTCAAAATAATATTATAAATCACATAAAAGATAGTTTTTTACATAATCACAGCATATCTATTTGGAAACAAGGAGATGCCGAATATAGGTATTTACAAGTAACTTCTTATAAGGGCTCAAATGAGACAATCCCTTTACCAGCATTAGGTGTTTTTTGTTGTGAAATTATCGAAATTATGATGAAATATTACTTAGGACAAACAATAGAAGCCCAAAAAGGAATTCTTTTACAGGAAATTTTTGATAAATAAAGAAGTCTTAAACCTCATCAATATGTAGAAAAAGCATGTCTTGCTTTAAATTTCTTTTTTGGAGATCCAAACCAAAAAGACTTCCCTTTTGAGAATAAATGCTATAGATACGGCGAAGCTGTAGCTCCCGGAGCCTTCTTTAGTTACGACCAATCTGAAAACCCTTCAAATATAACACCAAAAATTTTGCTTAACCCAAATACGCATTGGGATGATAATTTTTTACACTTTTATCCTTTTGGCTACCCAAATAACAAAATAACAAAGCGTATTTATTTTAACACAAACCCAGAAAATGCAACCAAGATTGCTTTATCTATTTTTTAAAAATGTGCTGAACATAAAAATGACCCAAGATACAAACCATATATTAAATTTACCGCAAAAGATTATCGCAATGGCCCTATGCTTGCCTATTGCACAGAGCAAAATTTTGAATTAATGCTTGGTTTGGTGCATGAAATTTATAAAGAACACCCTGAATGGTTTAATGGTCACTGCAACTTGCCATTAATGTACCAAATACGCCATAAAGGATCTGGAAAATGCATCATTGGCATTGCTGAAGAACCAAGCAAAAAAAGGATACTCTTACAATTCTTTATTTTCTGAAGCAATAGAAAATTTTAGAACAGATTGCGCCAACCTTACAAACAAAAGAGTTTCAGAATTATCTCAAGAAGAATTAGACAAACTTGTAACTATGAAAAATTTTGCTCCTTACTTAGAACAAGTTGGATTATCTGCAGATTACCCATTTTTAAACAAAGAAACTCTTGACAAAGTACATGATACCAAAAACGAACAAGGCAGAGAATAAGCAAGTATTTTTAAAAACTAAAAAAGGCTTAACATTTAAGCCTTTTTATTTTTATTATCCTTTAATATTTTATTATTTAACGCATAATCGGAAATTTTTAAAAAATTATCATCATATTTCACGCGTTCTCTCGTATAATTTAACCACATCTGCGACCACGTTTGACCTTCTTTTATTCTTTCTACAACATTGTTATCGTGTTTAACCAAAACATTGTCTTGATTTGTTATATCAACCATATTTTGCTCATCATATATTTTACATTGCAAATCGCATTCCAACTTATCACATAAGTGAGCAAAAAGAGCCTCTTTGGTTTTTCTTGCATCAAACTCAAATATTAATTCTTTTATTTCCCCGCCATTCATTAGAGGTTGCAATATTTTTGAAACAAAAACATGACCTAACTTGTTTTTTTCTTCTTTAGATATATCAAAAGAAGTATAATCCCCAATCATAGTTTCTTCAAGTTCGTGAACAGCAAGCATTAAAATAACCTTTTTTAAATCTACATCATACCCATATTCACTATGCATTGCAATGGCGAGCATTTGCACCCCATAAACACGCTCTGCAACACTTTCTAGTCTATCTCCACTAACACGCCAATTCTGCCAACCAGTTCTAATTAAAGTTTTTAAACGATTACATAAAACATAAAAGTTTATAACATTTTCTTCTTTTGACATAGCATCTCCTACGCAAAACCTAGTATTACAAAAAAAATCCGCACTAAAGCGGATAATGGAGCGGAAGACGAGATTCGAACTCGCGACCCTCGCCTTGGCAAGGCGATGCTC
>CAVFEO010000041.1:0-9060 GCA_963621425.1 bacterium
TTAAATAGTGCTTGTATAGTACTTTTTTAAAAAATTTTACACTGCACTTTTTAGCGTTGCAAAATATTTTTAAATTTAATTTTATTTATGTTTAAATTTTTAAAATTAAAATGTTTTTAACCGCTAAAATAGTTAAAAATAGTAAGATAAAACACGCATATCTTACTATTTAACATTATAATAAAAATCCTGTTATAATTGCTTCTGTTGCTTCTTCTTCTGTTAAACCTAAGGTCATTAATTTTATAACTTGTTCTGGGGCAAGTTTTCCTATAACAGCTTCATGCACAAGCGATGCATCTTGGCATTTTGCATCTAGTGCAGGCACAGATTGAACTTCTGCATTATCTTGTATTATGGCATCACATTCAACATGTCCAAAGCACTCATTTTCACCAATTACATTACTTACAAATTTTTGTTTACTATTATCAAGAGCAACTGCCCTGCTTGTAATGTGTGAAGATGAATTTTTACCACTCAATTTCACTTCAAAATTAGTAGCGCAATCTTGCTTTAAGTTTGTTTTTATACTTTCTTTAACAATTAATTTAGCGCCATCTAAAACTTCTGCTTTAGTTGTTCTATGAGCCTTATCAATACCTTCTATTTGCATTGTTTCCATAGTAAATTCTGCATTTTTACATAGCTTTACAATAGTTGTAGGATTCATAACTTTTACAGCAGTTTTTTCACCTAAGCCTATATGTCTTTCTATGTATTTAACTTTACTACCTTCACCTATTTCAAAACTATGAAGCCCATCATGCTCGCTTGTTGTAACCTTACCGCAATGAATTCCACAACCAGCAACAATTGTTATATCACAATTTTTTCCAATATAAAACTTGTTTGTAACAACATCTTTTAACCCTGCTTGGGTAATAAGTACCGGAATATGAACACTTTGTCCCTTTACACCGTCACGCACTCTAATTTCAATGCCATCACCACTTGATAATGGTGTTATACTTATGTCTTTTGTGCTATTTCTCTTCTCAGCCTTACCATTAACTCTTATATTAAAAGCACCTTGAGGTTCTTTTTCCAGCCCAGCAATTTGCTTTAAAAGTTGCTTTTTTAATTCGTCCATATTTTATTGAACCTCCTTTAGCACATCTTGCGCTGGGCCATCTTTAACGACCTCACCGCTATCCATTACTATAATTCTATCAGCAATTTTCAATAATTTTTCTTGATGCGAAACAATTATGAATAACGGATTTTTTTCTATTTTAATATTTTGGAATACTTTTATTAGCCTACTAAAAGACCACAAGTCAATTCCTGCTTCTGGTTCATCCATAATTACACAATTAGCATCTTTTAGCATAATACTTGCAATTTCTAATCTCTTCAACTCTCCACCAGAAAGTGTTGAATCTAATTCTCTATCTAAATATTCGCTAGGACAAAGGCCCAAAGTTGTTAAAACTTTGCACATTTCTTTTTTATCTAGTTTACGTTTTGCAGAATACTCAAAAAGATTAGCAATAGTAAGTCCTTTAAACTTTACTGGTTGCTGAAATGCAAAACTTATTCCTAAATTTGCCCTTGTTGTTATGCTTGCATTAGTTATATCTTGTCCGTTATATATTATTTGACCAGCATCAACTTTTTCAATGCCCATAATAACCTTCATAAGTGTACTCTTACCACTACCATTAGCACCAGTAAAAGCCACCATTTGACCATCTTGGAATTTTAAATTGATATTATTTAAGATTTTTTTACCTTGTCTTATAACTGTAACATTTTTTAATTCTAACATATTTTACCTCGCGCTAATTATAGCACAACAGAAATCACTTTTCAACAATAAAAAATATTTTTTAAAACTTTTTATTATGCTGTAATAAAAAAGAGCATATACTAATGCTCTTTAAATCTTTATAACCTATTTAATGTTTGTTTAATTCTATTTAGTGTTTCTTGCTTACCCAAAACATACATAATTTCGCCAGTTCCGCAAGGCGTAACCATTTCGCCCGATACAGCAAGGCGTGCCGGCCACATAATATAGCCAAGTTTTACACCTTGTTTTTCTGCTATACTTGAAAACAAAGCGTTCAAATTTTCATTGGTCCAATCTTTCAAATCTTCAAGTGCAGGCAATACTGCTGTAAGGACATCTTTTGCACCCGCTAAATCTATTTTATTCTTTTTGTTTGTTAGCAAATTAATATCAAAATTTGCATCATAGTTATAAAAGAACGCTACTTTTTCAGCAATTTCAGTAGCCTTGCTTATCCTTGTTTTTAAAAATTGTGCTAAAAAGTTCCAATTATTTTGAATAATTTGTGGCAACTTACCCACAAAAGGTTGTGTATATGCGATAAACTTATCATCTGTCATATTAGCAATATACTGAGAATTCATCCAATCTAATTTTTTATAATCAAAAATGCAATCTGCTCTAACAATGCCATCAAGAGAAAACAATTTAATAAGTTCGTCAAGAGAAAAAATTTCTCTTTCCATTTTTGGTGACCAACCAAGAAGAGCTATATAATTTACTAAAGCTTCTGGCAAATAACCCTGATTAACTAAATCTTCAAAACTAACAGAACCATGACGCTTGCTTAACTTGCTTACAGAACCATCTGCATTTTGCGCACAAACTACAGATAGATGCACGGTTTTAGGGCTTTCCCAACCTAACGCCTTATATAACAATTCATATTTTGGTGTGCTAGACAAATATTCTTTACCACGAAGGACATGAGTTATTTGCATTAAGTGGTCGTCTATAACATTTGCAAAGTTATATGTTGGCATACCATCACTTTTTAAAATAATTTGGTCTTCAAGTACTGCATTATCAAACTCTAAATCGCCGTAAACTTCATCGTGAATTTTAGTCTTCCCTTCAAGAGGCATTTTTTGCCTAATCACATATGGAATACCAGCTTTAAGTTTTGCTTGAACTTCTTCTTTAGATAAATTTCTGCACTTTCTATCATACCCAGAAAAAGCTGCTATTTGTTCATCTTCATCATGTTCGCTAGCGTTATGTTCTTCTTTGCCACAAAAACAATAATATGCATCACCGCTTGAAACTAATTGCTCCGCATATTTTTTGTATATTTCCTTCCTCTCACTTTGAATATATGGTCCAAACTTACCAGGTTTTTTAGGGCTCTCATCTGCCTTTAAGCCCGCTCTAGCAAGAGAGGCATATATGATTTCAGTTGCTCCTTCAACAAAACGCTTTTGATCTGTATCTTCTATTCTTAAAATAAAATCTCCGCCCTCATGTTTTGCAAACAAATAAGCGTATAAAGCTGTACGTAAATTACCTATATGCATATACCCTGTAGGACTTGGGGCAAATCTTGTTCTAACTTTCATAACAATCTCCTATTAATAACTAGAATTCTAGCAATATATTTGCGCTTTGTCAATATAAAAACTATTTAAAAAAATTTTTGATAAAAGTTGTTCTATGCAATGGGCATGCGCCATATTTTTTTAATGCTTCAATATGAGCCTTTGTGCCATAACCCTTATGCTTTTCAAAACCATATTCAGGGTATGTTTTTGCATACTCAACCATTTTTCTATCTCTATATACTTTAGCTATAATTGATGCACTCGCAATATTATAAGAAAGAGCATCCCCGTGAATAACCGCCTCTTGCCTAATATCAATTGGCAATTTTAGTGCATCAACTAAAACTATTTCAGGCTCAACATCTAACGCTTTTATACATTTAGTCATACACAATTTTGTAGCCTCTAATATATTAATTTCATCAATAATGCGCTCATCAACTTCTGCAATAGAATAGCAAATTGCTTTTTCTATTATTTTATCATATAATTCTTCACGCTTTTTTTCTGATAATTTTTTGCTGTCATTTATTCCTTCTATAATACTATCTTCATCCATTGGCATTATAACGCACGCACAAACCACTGGGCCAGCAAGCGGACCTCTACCCACTTCATCAACACCTGCAATTAAAGCCAAATTAGAATATTTCTTTTCGTAGTCTAACATAGTTTATCTCTCTGTTTTATTTTAATATATGTGTAAAAATTAAAATTAATCTTTTAAATAAAAAATCCACTAAATGTGGACTTTTAACAGTTTTTAACGGATTTTTAAAACTTAGTAGTTCTCTTTTCTAATCTCAAAAAAACTTTGAGGGTGATTGCATACTGGGCAAACATCTGGAGCTTTAGTTCCCACAACTATATGCCCACAATTTCTGCATTCCCACACTTTAACTTCACTCTTTTCAAAAACTTGCGCCATTTCTATATTCTTTAACAATGCTCTATAGCGTTCTTCATGTGCTTTTTCTATTTGTGCAACCGCTCTAAACTTTTCAGCAAGTTCTATAAAACCTTCTTCTTCTGCAGTTTTTGCAAAATCTGCATACATATCAGTCCATTCATAATTTTCGCCATCACTTGCTTGTTTTAAATTTTCAACTGTAGACCCAATACCTTTAAGTTCTTTAAACCACATTTTTGCATGTTCTTTTTCGTTATCAGCAGTTTTTAAAAATATTTCAGCAATTTGTTCATACCCTTCTTTTTTAGCTACGCTTGCAAAGTAAGTGTATTTATTTCTTGCTTGGCTTTCACCAGCAAAAGCTGCTTGCAAATTTTTTTCTGTTTGTGTACCTGAATATTTATTTTCCATAAATAAAAATCTCCCTTGTAAAACTTTATTACAAAAGAGATTATAACATATAATGATTTTAAACACAACTAAATAAAGTTGTTTTTATTATAAAATACTAGGGTCTCTTACTATATCTACAGGCTTTTTAGGATCTCTAGGCTCTTCTTTTACATAAACTTGCTCATCTTCAACAACATCACTATCTTCATCAAGTGTTAAAAGTGATGAACCTGATCCACTAAAAGTAATTTCAACATCAGAGCCAAATTGATTTTTTAGATTTTCTATTTGTTCGTTAAAGGACTCTATAATAATGCCTTTCATCTCTTCAAAATTAGCATTTTCTCTTTTACCTATTAAACGCCACTTTGAACCAAAATCTAAAAATTTATTAAGGAATTCACCATTATCACGCTTAACTAATTCAGCATTTTTTAATGCAAACTCGCTAGATTTTTTAAATTTTGCAATAACATCATCCAGCAGTTTAATAATTTCATTTTCATCACTTTTATTAACTTCTGCTAATTTTTCAGACAACTCATCGTTAATATCTTCAATAGAAAGCATTAAATCTTCATGATTTAACAAAATTTCATAAATAGCTAAATAATCCAATTTGGTATTTAACAATTCAGTTTCAACATTTTGCAAATCCTTTCTATTTTCTTTTATCTTCCAAAAAATCAACTTTTTGCTTAATTTAGATAAATCTTTTTCTTTTTCTATAAGCAAAGGCAAATCTTCAGAACCTAATTTAATAAATTTAGCAATTAAATCTTTAACTTCTGTATCTCTATAAGCATTAAAGCTTCTACGAAAACCTTCCAAATTTTTGTGGACTAATTCTTTTTCTTCCAAAGAGAAATAATCGCCAGTGTCTAAACTAATATAATACAATTCTTCCATAAAAGTCCCTCCGCTATGTTACTAGTTGAATTTTAACACAAAAACAACTTTTTGTCAATAGGACAAAATCTTTAATAATTCTTTGCTAAAAGCCAAAGAAATTGTTATAATTAGCGTGATTAAATATAAAGGATTAAACTATGCTAATATTTCACACTGCAGACATACATCTAAACAGTAATTTAAAAAGTAATTTAGATGGCGAAAAAGCTAAACTTAGACGAGATGAAATAAAAAATAATTTTTACAACTTGATTAGTTTAGCTGAAAAACAAAATGTCCAATTTTTTATAATTGCTGGCGATATGTTTGATACAGAAACTGGAATCGTTCGCTTAAAAAATCAATTTTTAGATATAGTAAGTGAACATCCTAACATAAAGTTTTTATATGTAAATGGCAACCATGATGAAACTAGTTTTTTAAATGAAGATATCCCGCCAAACCTTTATGTATTTAAAAAAGATTGGACTTATTATGATTTTGATAATATTACTTTTGCAGGTAAATATGTACCAATTGCTGTAAAACCTGACCATTTTGACGGGTTAAATTTGAACCCTAATAGAACAAACATTGTTGTATTGCACGGCGATATAACACTTACAAACAGCGAAGACATTGATTACGCTATTAATTTAAATGCCTTAAAGGGTAAAAATATTGATTATTTAGCACTAGGTCATAGACACGATTTTGAACAAGGCAGATTAGATAACCGCGGAACTTTTGCATACCCTGGGACACTTGACGGCAGAGGTTTTGACGAAATAGGCACTAAAGGTTACATTTCTATTGATGATAGTATGCTACCAACTTTCCACGCCTATTCATCTAGAGTATACGAAGAAGAATATATTGATATCTCAAGTTGTGAAAGCGAACTAGACATAATAAACCTAATAAAGCAAAAAATACAAAATAAAAACAAAGATAATTTAATAAAAATTGTTTTAACCGGTGAAGTTGATATATCTTTAAGGCGAGATTTGGATTATATTACAAATCAAGTTTATTCTAATCACTTCTTTGTAAAAATTGAAGATAAATCAAAAATAAAAATAGACATTAACGCCCTAATGAGTGATATTTCTATTAAAGGCGAATTTTTAAGATTAGTTAATCAAAATGAAGATATTGACCCAGAAATTAAGGATGATATTATGCTTATGGGCATTAAAGCACTAGAAGGCGAAAAATTTTAAAAGGAGACATAAATGCAAATTGTTAGCGCAAACATAATCAACTTTGGCAAACTGAGTGATGCAAAATTTGATTTTACATTAGGCGTGAACCAAATATTTGAAAACAACGGCTACGGCAAAACAACACTTATGGCGTTTATTAAAGCAATGCTTTATGGCTTTTCTAACAAGCAAAAAGCAGAACGAGAACATTATGCTCCTTGGAATAAAGGGGTCTATGGCGGGACTCTTGTTTTGATTGCTGGCAACACCGAATATAGAATTGAACGCATTTTTGGTTCTACGCCCAGCAAAGATAGCATTAGAATTTACAACAATAAAACGCTTGAACTTTTAGATGAAACCGAAGTAGGAACTAAATTTTTAGGGTTAGATGAACAAAGTTTTTTTTACACGACTTACATAAATGAAAATATGCTTAATGGCGAGCCAAATTCCACTTTAATTGCCAAACTTACGCAACTTAACGCAAATGAACAACAAGATTTAACAAATTATGATAGAGCTATTAAAAACCTAGAAGAAGCCAAGAAAAATATAAAAAATTCTAGAGGCGGAGAATTATCTCAAATAGAAGAGCAACTAAATTTAACCAAAAGGCAAATTGACGAAGCTGTACTTGCTCAAAAAGAATACGAACAAACAATACACAATATTGAATTACTAGAAAATAAAAATGTTGAAAATAAAAAAAATTTAGCTTCTTTTGATGAACAAATAGAAAAAGCAAGCAAAGGACAAGGCACAAAAGAATCTAGAAAAGCTTTTATGCAAATAACACAAGAGCAACAACAGTTACAACAAGAATTAACTAAACAGATGCTTGTTTTCCCTCTTGGCTTGCCAAACGATAATAGTATAGAAACTTGTAACGAAAAAATTATACAATTAAAAAGTTGCTCTCAAGATATTAGTTCTTTACAAAACGAAAACCTTAAAAATATCATCGAAGATTTTGATGAAAAACAAAATAAAAGCAATGAAATAATTGGCAAACAAAAAAATGCATCTACCCCTACTCACGCAAACAAGAAAGTGCATATTACAGGTATTGTAATTAGTTCTTTAATAGTTACAATTGGTATTGCATTAAGTTTCGCATTTAACGCAATTTTAGGCTCTATTTTGGCTTTTATTGGCATTATCTACCTAATATATAGCATAATAAAAACAACAAAAAAACAGCCAATATTGCAAGATACAACATTAACTGATTTATCAAAACTATGGCATACTTATTTTGCTTCTATGCAAGAATATTACGATTTTATTACAGAACAAAAAACCAGCATTAAAGAAGCACATAATAAACAAAAAGAACTAAATAAGCTTATTGGCGAACAAGATAAACTACAAGATGAAATTAAAATGTTTTTTTCTAACTTTAATATCACTTATGATAATTTTGACAAAGCAATTCAAGACATTAAATTAAAAGTTATTGAAATTAAAAAACTTGATGCAACTCTTGCTCAAACAACAAAACAATTACAGTTATTTGACACATCTGCTTTTAATGCTTTAGAAGATGTTGATATAAACACTTTAAAAGCACAAAAAAATCAAATTTTTACGCAATTTGAACAAATTAAACAAGAAATTTCTGCATTAGCAAGCAAACGCGATGCATTAATGCTTAAAGCTGAAAAATATCAAATGCTTTGCCAAACTGCACAAAAACTTGAAGAAAGAAAACTTGAACTAGCAGATAAATATACCAAACTAAATTATACAATACAGTTTTTAGAATTAGCAAAACAACAATTAGGCACAAAATACATTTTACCAACGCAAGAAAAATTACATAATCTTACACAAAAATTCAACAGTACAAAAGTATTTAACAATATAAGAATAAAAGATGATTTATCTTTGGTTTACGAACAAGACGGCGTTTTGCATAATGAGAATTCTTTAAGTTCTGGTTTAAGGCATACATTAAACCTTTTATACCGCTTTGCGCTTGCTCAAACAATTTTTAAAGATGACAAGATATGTTTGTTTTTAGATGATGCTTTTTATTGTTTAGATGAACAAAACCTTAATGCCATAAAATCTATAGTTAAAGAACTTGCTCAAGATAACCAAATAATATATTTTACCTGTTCAAAAGAAAGAGTTATTGATTAATAACTCTTTTTTGTATTTCAAGACTCTTTGATAAATTAAAATGACATACTAGATAAAAGTTATATCAATAACTAAAACTTTACTACATATATTAAAATTTTTAAACAAAAAAAGGACTACTTATATGTAGTCCTTTTTGTTTACTTAATTGAATATTTGCTGTAAGTTTGTGTACTTTTT
>CAVFEO010000042.1:0-7945 GCA_963621425.1 bacterium
TAGAAAAATATATTTTTGATAACAATTTGCAATAATTACGAATAAAATATTAATTTAATATTATAAAAAGTTTAATTAATTTTAAAAAAATCTTGACAATGAATATATATTATGCTATTATATCATGTAATATGGGGAATTGTCGCAAGGTTATGAAAATTTTTGGTGTATTTAACTTGTCATTATAACAACATAAATATAAAGGCACACGATTTTATTGTGCGCCTTTTTGTCGTTATATAGATAAGGGAAGTGATCGTTTTTTGTGAATCACATATCCATTGACTATATTCCTAACATAATATTTTATTTATGCGTTTAACGGTTTCTCATTGCTAAAAGAAATTTTAGCAGGCAAGAGGCGTTTTTTTGTCTTTTGTTTTCACTATTAAAAGTAGGAGAATGAGGTATTAATGTCAGAATTATTAAACGATATTAAAAAAGTTAAATTTGGCAAAGTAGAAAGATATTCTTTTGGTAAAAAGCCTAGTTGCCTAGAGAATATAGACTTACTTGAATTGCCTAAAAAAAGTTACAAGAAATTTTTAGATGAAGGTATTGGAGAATGTTTAAGAGATTTTTCACCAATAAAAGACTATTCTGGTAAGGCATATATCTATTTCTTAGATTACAGCCTTGATAAAGAACCAAAAGTTGATAAGTATGAATGCAGAAATAGAAAATTAACATATTCTGTTGCACTAAGAGCAAAAGTTCGTCTTGTTTTAACAGATACAGGTGAAGCAAGGGAACAAGAGGTTTTCTTAGGGGATATCCCTTATATGACAGAAGATGGTTCTTTTATTTATAATGGTGTAGAAAAAGTTATTGTAAACCAGATTATAAGATCTCCAGGTTTGTATTATTCTTGCGAGATGGATAAAACTGGCAAAAACTTATATAGCGCACTTTTAAACCCAACAAGAGGTATGTGGTTTGAGTTAGAGCAAACCAATGCAGATACTTTAAAGGCTGTTATAGATAGAGGAAGTAAAATTTCTGTAGTTGCATTTTTAAAGTGCTTTGGTTATACAAACGAAGAAATTTTAGATATGTTTGGCAACCATAGAATAATTGTTGCAGGCGTTGAAAAGGAAGATTTAAAAACTCAAGAAGAGTGCTTAATTGAACTTGCTAAAAAAATGCGTCCTAATGATATGCCAGATGCAAACGCTACAAGAATGTACTTAGATGAAGTGTTCTTTAATAGGCAAAGGTACAACCTAGAAAAAGTTGGTAGATATAAACTAAACAAAAAATTATACATTGGTACAAGAATTGCTAAACAAGTAAGTGCAAAAGATATTGTTATTGGTAAAGAAACTGTTGTTAAGGCAGGCGAAGTTATTAGCCCAGAAGTTGCAGAAAGAATTGCAACAGCAGGTATTAATGTTGTAGATATTATTACTCCAAACGGCGAACCTTTAAGAGTAATTGGTAACAACCATGTTTATATTCATAAATACATTGGTTGCGATGAAGAAGATTTAAACCTAAATGATATGGCTTACTTCCCAGCACTTGTTGAAGTTTTAGGAGATTGCAAAACTAAAGAAGATAAAATTAACGCAGTTAACGAAAACTTTGAAAAGTTAATTGCATACGAACTTGTTATGGAAGATTTCTTGGGCGCTATTTCTTATCATCTAGGCTTAGATAGTGGAGTTGGCGAAATTGATAATATAGATAACCTTGAAAATAGACGTGTTTCACCAGCAGGTGAATTAATTCAAAACGCTTTTAGAAAGGGTGTAAGTACTCTTTGCAATGTTGTAAGAGAAACTATGCAAAGCCAAGATATGGAAAATCTTATGCCATCAGGTGTTATGAACGCTCGTCCAATAAACAAAGAATTAAGAAATTTTTTTGCTACTGACCAATTAAGTCAAGTTATGGACCAAGTTAACCCAATTTCTGGTGTTACTCAAAAGAGAAAACTATCTTCAGTTGGTAAAGGCGGTATTAAAAAGGAACGCGCTGGTTCTGATGTCCGTGATATTCACGATTCACAATATGGTAGAATTTGTGCAATTGAAACACCAGAAGGTCAAAGCATCGGTTTGATTAACTCATTTGCTTGCTTTGCTAAGATTGATGAATATGGCTTTATTATGGCTCCATATAGAAAAATGAATAAAGAAACTGGAACTGTTACAGATGAAGTTGTATATCTAAATGCAGAAGAAGAAAAGAAGTATTATATTGCACAATCTATTGAAGAAACCGACAAAGATGGTAGATTTGTTAAAGATAAGATTTTGTGCAGACATGGTAATGATGTTTTAGTTGTAGAAAAATCTAAGATAGATTTAGTGGATTATGCTCCAAATATGACACTTTCAACAGCAACAGCTCTTATTCCATTTATTGAAAATAACGAATCAGCTCGTGCGTTAATGGGTTCAAACATGCAAAGACAGGCAGTACCTCTAATTAAAACAGAAGCACCTATTGTTGCAACTGGTATAGAGCATAGAATTGCTGTAGATAGTGGTGCTATGGTTATTGCTAAACATGATGGTGTTGTAGATTATGTTGATGCAAAAGAAATTAGAATTATTGGCAAAGATGGTATAGATACTTATAAACTTGTTAAGTTTTCTAAGCCTAATAACGAAACGTGCTTTAACCAAAAACCAATTGTAAATAGCGGCGAAAAAGTAAAAGCAGGTGATGTTATTGCAGATGGTTATTCTACAAAAGATGGTGAACTTGCACTTGGTAAAAATATGCTAATTGCATTTATGAACTTTGATGGTTATAACTATGAAGATGCCGTTGTTGTAAGCGAAAGAATTTCTAAAGAAGACTTGTTTACATCAATTAACTTGCGTACAGAAGAATGTACTTGCAGAAGTACTAAACTTGGCGATGAAGAAATAACTCGTGATATTCCAAATGTTGGTGAAAGCGCTCTTAAAAACCTTGACGAAAGAGGTATTATAAGAGTTGGTGCAGAAGTTAAGGCTGGCGACATTTTAGTTGGTAAAGTTACCCCTAAAGGCGAAACTGAACTTACACCAGAAGAAAGACTTCTTCGTCAAATATTTGGTGAAAAAGCACGTGATGTAAGAGATAAATCACTTCGTGTTGACCACGGACAAGGTGGCGTTGTAGTTGATGTTCAAGTATTCAGCAGAAAGAACAAAGATGAATTAGAATCTGGCGTAAACGAAGTTGTTAAAGTAACAGTTGCTCAAAAGAGAAAACTAACTGTTGGTGATAAAATGTCTGGTAGATATGGAAACAAGGGTGTTGTATCTCGTATTGTTCCAGAAGAAGATATGCCATTTATGGCTAATGGTAGGCCAGTAGATATTTTGCTAAACCCACTAAGTGTAAACTCAAGAATGAACTTGGGACAATTACTAGAAACTCACTTAGGTTTAGTTGCAAAGAGCCTTGGTTGGAAAGTATGTTCTCCATGCTTTGATGGTATTTCTGGTAACCAAATTCAAGAACTATTAAAAGAAAACAATTTCCCAGAAGATGGTAAGATGGTATTGTATGATGGTAGAACAGGTCTTCCATATGAAAACAGAGTAACTGTCGGTTATCAATATATGATTAAACTTGACCACATGGTTGATAGTAAAATGCACGCAAGAAGCACAGGTCCATATGCTTTAATTACAAGCCAACCTCTTGGCGGTAAAGCAATGGGTGGTGGTCAAAAGTTCGGTGAAATGGAAGTTTGGGCACTATATGCTTATGGTGCAGCTCATGTATTGCAAGAAATGCTAACTGTTAAATCAGATGACGAAGCAGGAAGAGTTAAAACATTCTCTGCAATTGTTAATGATGAACCTCTACCAGAGCCAGGTATACCAGAATCATTTAAGGTTCTATTAAAAGAATTACAAGCACTTGCTCTAACAGTAACAATACTTAACCCAGAGGGCAAGGAAATTTCAATTTCACAATTAAGTAGTGATGTTGAAGATAGTGATAATACTATTGAAAAGGGTAAAGAAGAAATAGTTGATATAGACATAGATTTTGATAATCAAGAAGATGCTAAAGATGAACCAAGTGATGAAGAATTAGCATTTGAATTTGATGAAGATAGTATGTTTGACCTAGATGAGTAAAAGGAGAGAGTAAATGTTTGAATTAAATAATATTGATTCCATTAGAATAGGCATTGCTTCACCAGAAAAGATTAGAGAATGGTCTTATGGTGAAGTTAAAAAGGCCGAAACACTAAATTATAGAACTCAAAAACCTGAACCTGATGGGCTTTTCTGTGAAAAGATTTTTGGACCTACACAAGATTGGAGATGTAAGTGCGGTAAGTATAAACTTAATCGTTACAAAGGCGTTATCTGTGATAAGTGTGGCGTTGAAGTAACCAGGAAAAAGGTTAGACGTGAGAGAATGGGGCATATTGAACTTGCTACTCCTGTTTCTCACATATGGTACTTTAAGGGTGTACCTTCTCGTATTGGTGTAATACTTGATTTAACACCAAAACAATTAGAACAAGTATTATATTATGTTTGTTTTATTGTAACTGATCCGGGAGATACTGCTCTTGAATATAAGCAAATCTTAACCGATAAAGAATTAAGAGATGCTCAAGAAATGTATGGCCCAAATGCTTTTAAAGCAGGTATGGGCGCAGAGGCAATTAAGCAATTGCTTGCAGATATTGATTTAGAAAAAGAATCTAACGAATTAAAGAAAATTATTGCCTCAGATAAAGGACAAAGAAGATTAAAAGCATCTAGAAAATTAGAAGTAGTTGAAGCATTTAGAAAGAGTGGAAATGAACCTAAGTGGATGATTTTAGATGCATTGCCAGTTCTTCCACCAGATTTAAGGCCAATGGTTCCAATTGATGGTGGCAGAATGGTTGCTTCTGACCTTAATGATTTGTATAGAAGAGTTATCAACAGAAATAACAGACTAAAAGATTTAATTGCTATTAATGGCCCAGATGTTATTATCCGTAACGAAAAGAGAATGTTACAAGAAGCTGTTGATGCACTAATTGAAAATGGTAAGAGGGGTAAACCTGTACAAAACTCTAAACAAAAAGATTTGAAGAGTTTGTATGCAATATTAAAGGGTAAACATGGTCGTTTCAGAGAAAATATGCTTGGTAAGCGTGTTGACTACTCTGGTCGTTCAGTTATTGTCGTTGGCCCAGAATTAAAGATGTATCAATGTGGTTTGCCAAAAGAAATGGCTCTTGAACTATTTAGACCATTTGTAATGAAAGAATTAATTAAATATAATCATGCATCAAACTTAGCAAGTGCTAAGCGTGTTATTAATGCTTGTAAGCCAGTTGTTTGGGATATGCTAGATAAGGCTATCAAAGGTCATCCAGTAATCTTGAACCGTGCGCCAACATTGCACAAACTTGGTATTCAAGCGTTTGAACCAGTTCTTGTTGATGGTAAAGCAATTAAATTGCATCCACTTGTATGTGAAGGTTTCCACGCCGATTTTGATGGTGACCAAATGCCAGTGCATATTCCACTAAGTTTAGAAGCCAGAGCAGAATCTCAAGCAATTCTTTTAAGTACAAACAACATTTTAAGACCTTCTAATGGTAAGTCTATCGTAGACCCATCTAAAGATATGATTATTGGTGTTTACTATATGACAGTTGTTAGACCAGGTGCTAAAGGTGAAGATAGTATTTTCTCTAGTGAAGATGAAGCTATTATGGCTCACGAAACTCAAAATCTTGACTTACAAGCAAGAATTTTTGTAAGAAGAGAGGCTATGTTTGAAGGCGAAAAAATAAGTGATAGAGTAGAAACCACTGTTGGTAAAATTCTATTTAACAGAAAAATTCCTCAAAACATTGGCTATGTTGATAGAACTAAGAAAGAAAATGTTTTGCGCTATGAAATTGAAAAGCCAGTAGGCAAAAAAGCAATTGCAAATCTTGTTAAAGATTGTTACTATGCCTTAGGTGTTAGTGCAACAGTGCAAATGATTGATAATATTAAGTACCTAGGCTTTAAATATTCAACACTTGCATCACTTACAATTTCTCTTTATGATTTCCGTAATAACCCAATTAAAGATGAACAAATTCAAGATGCAGAAAACAAAGTAAATCAAATAGAAAAACAATATAAGCGTGGTCTTATGACGCTTGATGAAAAAATGAATCAAAATATCACAATTTGGGATAATGCAACAAGTGCTGTAGAAGAATCAATGCTTGATTGTATGGAAGACTTTAACCCAATTAAGATGTTTGTAGATTCTGGTGCCCGTGGTAACAAACAAAACTTAAACCAAGTTTCTGGTATCATTGGTATTATTAGAACTACTTCTGGTGTTAAAATTGATGTTCCGGTTAAATCAAACTTTAAAAAAGGTATGGAGCCTATTGAATACTTCATTGGTTCTCGTTCTGGTCGTAAAGTTCTTGCCGATACAGCGATTAAAACAAAAGAATCTGGTTATTTAACTCGTAGACTTGTAGATGTTACTCAAGATGTAATTGTAACAGAAGATGACTGCTTTGCTGGTCTTGGTGAGTCTATTAAGGGTATGAAAGTTCAAAAGATTATGACTCCAGATGGTCGTGTTGTACAAAAATTGTCTGAAAGACTTGAAGGTAGATGTGCTGTTAATGATATAGTTGACCCTAAGACGGGCGAAGTTATTTGCAAGGCAAACGAAATGATTACATCTTCTATGGCTAAGCGCATTGAAGCTTGCGGAATAGAAGAAGTTGAAATTAGATCAATCTTTACTTGTAAAGCAACTCGTGGTATTTGTGCTAGATGTTATGGTAAGAGTATGACAAGTAACGAAATTGTATCTCTTGGCGAGGCTGTTGGTGTAATTGCAGCACAAGCAATTGGTGAACCAGGTACACAACTTTCAATGAAGAACTTCGCAGCAGGCGTTGCTGGTGGTAGCGATATTTCTCGTGGTCTTCCAAGAATTGTAGAAATCTTTGAAGCAAGAGATCCAAAAGGTAAAGCATATCTTTCAGAAGTTTCTGGTAGAATTTCTATTAGAGAAGTTGATAGAAGAACAGAAATTACAGTTCATTCTCAAACTGATGGCGATGTTGTTTATCTATTGCCATATGGCGTTAAACTTGTTGTTCAAGATGGTGATAAAGTTGAACCGGGTACTCAATTTACAGAAGGACCTATTAATCCTAAAGAGTTATTAAGAACCAAAGGTGTTAAAGAATTGCAAGAATATTTGCTAAGAGAAGTTGTATTAGTTTACAGCGGACAATCAATTGATATTAACACTAAACATATTGAAATTGTTATTAGACAAATGGTTAAAAAGGTTAAAATTGAAAATTCTGGCGATACCCATTTTGTTCCTGGCGAATATGTTGATATTCATGAACTTGATAAAGAAAACCAAAGAGTATTAATGGAAAATGGTGTTCCAGCACTTGCTAAGAAAGAAGTTTTAGGTATTACTAAGGCATCATTAAATTCAGATTCATTCTTGTCAGCAACTTCATTCCAAAACACTTCAAGCGTATTAACAGATTCTGCTGTTCGTGGTAAAGTTGACCACTTGCTAGGACTAAAAGAAAATGTGTTAATTGGTAAGTTAATACCAGCAGGTACAGGTTTTTCTAAATATGCAAAAATACAACCAGTGCTTGCAAACAAAGTAGCAAATGAAGAAAAAGTTGCTATAGAAGATGATAATGTGACTATTGATGAAGACAATTTTGATTTCTAAAATAGCCCGTAAAAATATTAAAAAAGTGTTTACATTTTGCTTATAATATGTTATATTATTGATATACAAAAAAGGGGATGACGAACATGGCAAAAATAATCGTTTCCAAAAAAATAACAACATATGCAAAAAATCAATTAACCCGTTTAATTGATGCAGGTTATTCTTTGTGTGGAGATGTTAAATCTAAAAACGGAGAATTAAAAGCACTTGTTTACAAAAACACTGAAAAAGATTTAGAACTTGTTTTTGT
>CAVFEO010000042.1:8030-9046 GCA_963621425.1 bacterium
AATATAAATCTAAAAAAGCAAACTCTTTAAATTTAACTAAAATTAAAAATGCTGTAAAAGCACCTATGGATTTTGTTAAAAAAGAAGTTAATAAATTACAAGATTATATTAAAGGTCAAGATAAGAAGTCTGAACAGGCTGATGGTATGACTTTATAAAATAAAAATAGCACTTTAATAAGTGCTATTTTTTTATAGATACAAATATTTAAAATTGCTAGTCTTGCGAACGCTTATAATAAAATAGATATTGTTGAGCATAGCCACTTAAATCACTAAATTTATTTACAAGTTCTTTAGCTATTTTCACTCTGTTTGTTTGCTCTCCGCCTAAATCTTGTTCGTATACTTTTGCAATCCAAGTATCAACAGGGAAAACATTTTTTCTAGAAAAACCAAACAATAGAATGCAATCTGCAACTTTTGGGCCAACACCTTTTAATTGTATTAATTTTTCTCTTAAAGTAGGGGTATCCAATTTTTCAAGTTCTTTAAAATCTATATTTTGCAAATCTTTTATAGTTTGAACCATATATTTTGCTCTAAAACCAATTTTGGCGTTTAAAAAGAATTGTTCGTCTAATTTACTTAATTGCTCCAATGTTGGGAATGCGTAATAATCGCCCATATTAGTACCCGCTTTTTCGCATATGTATTCAATACTTTTTTGAATTCTTGGTATTCTGTTGTTTGCAGAAATGATAAAAGAAATAATCATTTCTAGAATATTCTGTTTTAAAATTCTTATACCATAACCAAAATTAATTGCTTTTTTCATAAAAGGGAAATTGCGTATTAAATTATTTTTAATTGCAGAATAATCTGTTTTTAAATCAAAAAAGTTGTTAAAGTAAGAAACATTATCTGCGTCACATTTAAAGTAATAATCTTCATCTTTTTTAAAAACTTCTACTTTTTTATCTAGAGAAAAAGCAATATAATAATCATTATTAATTTTTTTATATCTAAAAAATTGACCACATTCAAATATGTGGGTAGGGTTAAAATCTGTATTAT
>CAVFEO010000043.1:0-9027 GCA_963621425.1 bacterium
ACTGTATCTTGCTCTAAGCACATTTTGTTAATTTTAAACTCGTTATTATCTTCGCCTTTTAAAACAATTTGATAATTAACACAACTAATTTCTTGTAACATTATTCTTCCTTCCCATTATAACTAAACATATATCCCTTTTTCCAAATGGTTTTTATATAATCCATTCCTGTTGCATCAAAGATTTTTTTTCTAAGAGTAAACATGTGCACCTGTACCGTATGCATTTGATCTAACGGCGCCTGTTGCCAAATTTCATTGTATATTTCTTGTTTGTTAAAAGTTTGACCTTCATGTTTAACTAAAAATATTAAAATGTTAAATTCCATATTAGTTATTGGTATTTCTTCACTTTTAAACTTTACAATGCCAGCATCTTCATCAATAGTTAAATCTCCAAACGTGTATATTTGTTTAGATTTTCTGTTTAATCTTGTAGATATTCTTGCATTAAGTTCAGCCAAACTAAAAGGCTTTCTAATATAATCATCAGCACCAACATCAAAGCCTTTTAAAATCATCTCTTCTTGCGTTAACCCTGACAACAAAAGCACTGGCGTATTGCTATTTCTTTCTTTAACATACTTAACAATATCAAACCCCATTTTTTCGCCCAAATTTACATCGGAAATAATGCAATCAAAATTAATTTTATTTATCCAAGATATAGCTTCGTCAAAACTTAACGCTGTATAGACATCATATTTTTGAACAAAATAATCACGCAAAGCATCAACTATTTCTTTTTCATCATCAATAAACAAAACTTTATTCATATTTTTCCCCTAAAAATGTATAAATTATAAATAAAACACCAATAATACTATTGTTACAATTCATTTTAGTCAAATGTCTGTAACACTTTTATAGAAGTTATTGCTAAATTAATTTTTATTAGTGATGGCTTCTTTTTTATTTTTCAAGTTCAATTAAAATTGCCTTAAAAGTTTTATCTTTTACATCAAAAGCGACATCTTTAAACTCTTTTTCAAAAAACAATTGAAAAATTGCATTTGCATATGGTTGCAACTTTAAGCCAGACCATTCTTTGCTTGGATACACTTTTTGTACATCTATATTATGAAATGAAAATTCTAATCCCATACAATTTACCAAACAAAACTTATTATCTCCATATACAACTATAGGCTTTTCTCTCTTACTACTTAATTCATCTACTGCAGAGGCGGCAAACTTTTTAAAATAATAATTATTTTTTAAGTTATCATTACAATTATCTTCTTTAACGTACTTGTTTAACAAATTTAATGATGCAAAATAAACAAACACTTTTTCTTTTGTAGAAAAATCTTTTGCATCTATTACCTTAATAGCGTTTACAACACTTGCAATTGGTGTAGTTTTTTCTTCTTTTTGCTTGTTGCTTATAATATTAGAAAGCAAGTTTTCCACAATTTCTTCACTTGTAAACATTTCGTTTTTGCCTTTTTTATTTCTAAATTTCAAACCGAACAAGGCATCTTTTTTAAGTTCTTTACTAACTTGTTCTTCAAACATAATATCATAACCAAGGTCAAAAGAAGTAAAGTATAATAACAAACCAACAAAAATTGCAATTAAAATTAAAGTAGCAAATAAAAACAATTCATAATTGAAAATTGCTACAATTGGTATATAATCATAAACAACACCAACCAAATCATTATAAGAAATTGTTTTATTACCAGAAATAACAATTTCATCATGTACTTTACTAATTATTTTAGCAACGGTGTAGAAATTTTCTTTCCCATCAGAAGTTTTTATTAAATAAACCTTATTCAATAAGTCCATATTTGCGGGGTCGTTTAAAAATTCATAATCATAATCTACTTCATGCACAAGTAACAACGAAAACTGAGGATACGCGCTTTTCCAATTATCTGTTTTAACTTGCACCAAATAGGTGTCCCCTATTTTGCCATAATCTGTAATCCTATCATTATCTTTAACATTTGCTCTCGCACACAAAATAATAACATTGTAAGTAATCATTAAAAGCGCCAAAAAAGAAAGTAGACCAATTATAAAAAAATTAGTAAACCGCAGTGCCTTTTTAATACTTTTTGGAGAATACAAATATTCTTTATTCAACTAACTCGACCTCTTGATATTATTTTTTATTATATCATAATAAAAACTAAATTACAAATAATTTTAACCAAATAACAATAAGTGAGACATTACAAAAAACATTAAAAAGAATTAATTACTTAAAATTACAAAATTTTTGTTATTTTTTATTGACAAAACAATATTAATAGTATATACTAATGAGCGTAATCACAAAATTACCGATATTCCCCAATAGCTCAGTCGGTAGAGCGCCCGGCTGTTAACCGGTAGGTCGTAGGTTCAAGTCCTACTTGGGGAGCCAAGATACCTGCAAAGGTATTTTTTTTTGTAGGACTTGAACCCCGGTTCAACCCTTGTCGGGCAGACCGCAACTGGCGTTGCTCCCGGCTTTAGCTAAAAACGCTTTAATGCGCGTTTTATTAACGCGTCGCCCCTACTTGGGGAGCCAAGATACCTGCAAAGGTATTTTTTAAAAAAAGCACTAAACGTAATGTTTTGTGCTTTTTTATTTTATAATTTCTTCTTCTTTAACTGAATTATAAGCCTCTGCTTTCAATTGATTTGCCAAATACTCTAATCCTAATTCGTAATTTTTCTTAACCATTTTTGCGTAATTATCTGCAATTTTTACAATGTCTTGTACTCCTTGTTTTTTTATTTCACAAGTCTGTAAACTTTTTAATTCTGCCTTAAAGTTTTTAATAAATTCATCTAATCCGTTACTATAAAATTGGCATACTTTATTATAAAATTGATAAATTTTTGTTTGCGGATTATTCATTTGTTTAAAATCTTCCTTGCAAAGCTTTAAATACCAATCGCAACATTCTGGATAAGGGAACATAAATTTTCTTGTAAATACATATTCGCATTTTCCATTATCATACATAGGTGCAAGTTTTGCCATTTTTGTGTCTTTATTAAATATTACGCTGACGTTACCCAAATGTCTATCAACTTGCCTAGTAATAGCATCAATAATAGCCATTTTTTGCAATTCAAAGTGAATATCTCCTTGCAAACAAAGCCCATTATTTTTTGCAAAACTTTTTATCCTTTCTTCGCAATCATTAATTGGCAATTCATTTTCTAATCTTAATTCGTTCAAAATAAATTTTAAAGACTCCAAGTTGTTTTTAATGAATTTTTTATCACCAGGCAATAGCATTTTACTATTATGCTCATATTTGTAGAGCAAATTAAAAACAACACGCTCCAAATTTGTACCTTTTTTTATAACAGTAATTGGGCACACATGCATAAATATACCCATTATTTTAGAATGAAAATTTTCAGGTAAATTTTGCAATAGCTCTTGTTCTTTTATATCCATCAAAGAAACAGATTGCTCACCCCTATTTAAAAAACTTTTGGAAATTATGCCGTGATGACTAAAAATATGAGAATTATTAATTGCATACCCACATTCTATACAATCAACGCCCAAAACTTTGCACAATTTAGAAACTAAAACTTCCCCTACTATTTCATACTCTTCGTGATAGTGATCTCGTGCATACTTAAAAAAATAGCGTTTACTGCCAAGCCAATAAGTTTTATTATAAGAAACTCGTTGCGTCATTTTTATTTTTTTAAAAACATATGGTTTAGCTAGTCCAAAATCAATTTCTTTTTTTAACTTCATTATTATCTCCAAAAACAATATAACAAAAAACATTTATAAAGTCAATAAATACAATTTTTCTAATTTAAAAAAAGCGATTAAATAATCGCCTTTTTTAAAATTCTCTACCATAAACTCCTTCAAAATCATTTGGATAGTCATCTCTAATTTCTTTATCTAAATTAGCATATTGTGCATACGTCATAATCATAGATGATAAAAGTTCTTGTTTAAGTGGTAATGGTTCTAAAGTTTTTTCTAAATATTCAGGGTCAAGTCTTTCACTTTCACACCATTCTCTTTTTAACTCGTCACTTATAAAAGCAACAAAGTAATCCGGGAAAGCATCCAACAAAAATTCTCTTATATCTTCATCACAATGCATAAAGTATCTTTCTGGATTTTGATTTAAAAAATATAATTGATCTTCAGTGCTTAAGAACTGCATATATGAAGCACATTTATCTAAAGCACTCTCCTTTTCTTCTATACTTCCACTTTCTAAAATTTTCAATGTTTTAATAGCAATTTTTCCCATATAGTTGTTCCCTCTTGTAAATGTATTTTGCTTTTATATTGTACCACCACAACACACATTTGTCAAGATCAAACATTATTAATTTTTGGTATTTTTAGCGTTTTTTTAAATTATCTTAACCCTTTTGCGCTTTCTCTTTTGGTTGGGATATCTAATTGAGGTTCACTTCACTCACATATGCTATGTTAGTAATAACATATCTCAATTATAAAAAAACCAAAGGCCATGCATTTTACATAACCTTTGGCTTGTAATAAGTTATAAAGAAAGAATTTTTGTTCTTTTTCTAATTTTTAATATTAAATCTATTTAGCAAAAATTTTATTTTCCGCCACCGCCTGAATCAGGTCTATAGTTTTCAGCAGCAGTTCTAGCACCATTTCTCATTAAATCTGCCCTTCTGCTATGAGTAACAAATCCCTTAGTTGCAGAATTTACACGGCTAGTTCTTAAGTAAGTTGTAGCTGTACCAACTGCTCTACCAAATCTTGTTGTGTGCCTATCATTAACAATTCCTCTACGGTTTACTTGATTTGTTCCATCGGAACGGCTACCTATACTGCTAGCAGAGTAATTGTTTCCATCTTGCCTAAATGCTCGTCTAGCATCCTCATCCATACCTCGTACTTGTTCATCAATATTTGCAAAACGAGTTTCTCTTGTAGAATCTCTTTCATGTTCTAAGTCAGTAATTGCGTCCGCAGCAGCAACACGCCCTTTAGCAGATTCAATGTAACTTTCATACCTGGCTTTATTTGCCTCAAAATTTGTACGCATTGTAGATAATTCGCTATTAGTATTTGCATATTTTTCAAAAGCATCTCTATCACTTCTTATGCCTGTTTTAGTGAAAGCTTGTTGTCTAGCCTTAGCTTCTATAACATCATCACTCAAACCCGAACCTGCATAAGAAGCTTTTGCCGCTTCATAATTGCTGTTATATTCATCAAGCTTACCGGCATCGCTATCGTATACATCTTCTTTTAAAGCATTCACTTCCGCTTCTTTGGCACTTAATTCACTAGATTCTTTATTAATCAAGTCTTCATTAAACGCTATAGCATTTTGTGCGTTTGTCTTAGCTCTCTCTACATCTGCAGCATCAGCATCAGCTGACAACCCCAAATTTTTTTGATGAGTTGCTATTTGGCTATTATAACCTTGTTCACTTTGCATCTTCATTGTATCAGCAATATCTCGGCTTCTTCTTTCATCTCTTCTAGCTTCTTTATTTCGCTTATGGTCAGCCATTAAGGCAGATAATGCACCTGTTGCCTTAGCTTTTGTTCTTCCTACGCCACTTAATAAGACCTTACCAGCGGCACTGGTTTTAATGGTATCAGCAACTCCTTCTCTTAATTTTTTACCAGCATCATCAATATTTTCTGCACCAATTATATCTCCAAGCCAGCCTATAGCGTTTTCACAAACTTGTAGTCCCGCTATTAGAATAAACAAGTTAAATATTTGCTGGATAAACGCCGCAGTTAAACCCGTGCTCATAATTTCTGTACCAGAGCCAAAACCTTTTGTTATTGCAAGATGAACACTTGCAGTAAAATCTACCTGAACAAGTGCACCAACAAGAATAAAGTATAAGTTTATAGCAATTACAGGAGCGTATATCATACCAACCTTGCCAATAAACTTTTTGCTCCATTTCTTTTGTGCTTCTCCATTATCTAATGGTGCCATTGCCAAAATTGCAGGTGATATTACAAACAAAATTGCAAGTTCAAATACCCTGCCCGCCGCGCCGAGCGTTATACGAATTAAAATTGACACCATATAAATAACAGTAAAGAACGCAATTAACCATTGAAAATGGTGGAAATCGTAAAAATAGAACACTTGGGAAGCATTTTTTGAGTTAAAGAAATTGTTATCATTCATTCCGCCACCATTATAGTAGAAGCTAGAGAATGTATCGTTAGTCCCATGAAATCTGTATACATTAACATTTTCCCATTGACCATCGTCATTCATAATTTCAATAATTTCTGGCTTAATGCCTGCCTCTTGCAAACTTGTGCCATAAATAAACAAATCGTCTATATATTCAGCAAGTTGGTTACGATTTTTACCCCTAAAATTAGGGTTCCATGTTGCATCGTTTTCAAGTTCGTACCACTCGTCAATTTGCCCTTGCTGATTCTCGTGCTCTGGGTCAGATATGCTTGCGTAAAAACTATCATCCGTCCTTACACGGTTAGCATCAAAAGCACTAATGGCAAATATTTTGTTACTTATTATAGTGGATTTTGTTGGGCTAGTTGCGCCATCGAGGGCTTGCATCAGCACGCCGGAGGCTATTACGCCAAACACACAACATAATGGAATGAAAACAAAACCTAACAAAGATTTTAATGCATGCCCTAAAACTGGTGCTTTAGATGAAGCATCGTGTTTTTTAGGGTCGCTATAATCGTGCGGAGTTGAATATTCAACTTTAACAATTGCAATTAAAGTGAATATTAGTAGCAAGAACAAACTTAAAACTACAACCCTAAGCAAAGCGCCAAGCACATATTCGCTTAAAAACACATCAAGCACTAAATTGTGCGTTACACCTGACATATTCGAGCCTAAAACACTCATACCACCAGCGATATCTTTACCCATATCTGATGTGGACTGCCAAACAACTTCGCTTGTACCAACCATCATATTAAAAATAACCTGAATGGTATCTAATATGCTGGCGAGTGTTGCCCATATCATATATAAAACTTTTAAGAACTCACCCCAATAATGCATAATAGCATCTCTAATTGGATAAATAATGCCATCTATTACTGTTTTTACAGCATCCACAATGGAGCCTAGCGGGTCTTCAAAAAAGCCATTAATTAAATTCTTTCCCCAATTAAACATAATTTTTCTCCTTTATAACCATATAAAGCCGAAGCCAAAACTTACACGCTCTGAATATGTACCACGAACATCAAAAACAATTTCTAAAAAGTCTGCATATTCGTTTTGATAAGTAAATGATGAACCTAAGTGAGATAGGTTTGGTGACGCAGTATACCCCTCTAAAGCGTTCCACCATTTTTCCTCATAAGATGGGACAAAATGAGAGTATGGTAAATATTTGTTTAGCACTATTCTATTAACTCCAAGCCGAGCTAATGGCGTAATATCTTCATCAGTTAATTTAAAGCCTTTTTCTTGCAATTTAGGCAAACTTTCTGGTGTGATTGTTAAATTGATATTACCTTGTGCATATTCTATTTCGCCTTGATTGTAATTTGGACTTGCCGGTATGTTAAGCGTCATAATATGACCTTCAACCGTATGGCTTTCGCCAGCATATGTACCAATATCTTCTCTATAATCATCACTTGTAAAATGGTACCTAAGTTTTACATCAACTTGCAAATCTATTGCCATATCTGTAAACATAACTATGTAAAAGTTGCTCATTGGTCTAGCAAGAGTGTTTGCCGTAACAAGCACACTTTTGTATTCTTTGCACGGAACTAAAAATTTCTTTTGTTCTTGGTTGTACATAGAATTCAATATAGAAACATAATCTTCAACTATATTTGGCAAATGCGTCATAGTTAGCACATCGGGTATAACAACATCTTCCCCTCCTACATTAAGTGCAAAATTATTCATCGCATTATATAGCAAGAAGTAAATTGTATTAGTGTAGTTTTTAAAGCCGCTATATTTAGTGTTATCATTAACTTGTTTGTATTTAGCTAGTTCTGTTTGTGTTTGCTCTGCATTATACCCTGCATTAGTACATTCTGCAGTAACAATATTTTCTATTTGAGCTAAAGTGTAAGCACATTCACTCATAACATCGCTAGCAATAATTACATCTTTAGCATCTTTACCTGCCGTATCTGTATCGCTAGTAACTACTGGTGCAGTAGTACTAACGCCCCATTGAATTCTATCCCAAACGCCATTTTTTGAACACTCTTCTCTATTTTGAGCATCAGGGAATTCATAACCAGTTATTATGTTATAAGTTGCAGGGTTGCCTTCTAAAACATAATCTTCCACATAATCAAATGTGCCATTTCGGTTTTTATCAAAAAATTTGTGAGCATCTCTTTGTACAATTTCTTGGCCTATAACATTTTTTAATATGTAGTCCGCTATTTTATCAACTTCATAAAAATAATACCCAGTGTGATAAAATTCGTTAGCAAGTTTTCTTAATCCGCCATTTTCATCTCTGCTAAAAGCCCCATTAGCCTTTAATGTATTGTACTCGTTGCCCGTAATTGAAAACTCTTGCGGGGTTGCACTTAAGGTTGGCTTACCAACAAGTACACAAGATAAATTGTATTGCAAATAGTCTTTTACATCTTGCATTATTGCATCATCATACACCCAAGCCCAGCCATCTTGAGCCATTGCATTTTTATGGGTATCATCACCGGAGCGTTCTACAGTTGCTATAGAACCGTATTCAGCATTTATTCCATCATAGATGATGTCAGTTAAATGAGTTATCATCAAATAACAATACTCACCAGTTTTTTCTCCGTTACCTAAAGAGGCTATTTTTAAATCATTTAATTCATCTATACGCCTAGAAAGTATTGTTCCCCCGCTCCCTCCACCGGAAGAACCTTCACTAGAAGAGATACTTTCTTCTCCTGCAAGCGGAATATCAATACACCCAGAAAGCATAAAACAAAACGCACTTACTAAACAAAACATTAAACTAATACTTCTAAACTTTTTAGCCTTCACAAGTGTTCCTCCTTTTGTTTTACTTGCCCGTTTTCCCGTGCGCTACGCACGCATATATATGTATTATTACC
>CAVFEO010000044.1:0-2945 GCA_963621425.1 bacterium
AATTAACTTTAAGACAATAAGTGCAGATAAGTTAAGAAAAATATTTACAATAACTTTATGCAATTTTTATGGTAGAGCAAAAACAAAAGAATTAAAAACTTTTGAAGATGAAAATATTGGGCTTATAAAAAAAATGAGATTGGATTTTTCTATATTTAATACAATAAGAAATGATGAAGATTCTAATTTGATTTTGCTTAACAGATAATTAAGATGCACTTATTGCATCTTTTTTAGTTATTTTATTTATATAAAATTAATAAAAGTTATTGCATTTAAAAAAAAACTATGTTATAATACCCTCGTTCATAAATACACACCTGTATGCTATTGCATCAATGTTGCTAATATTTTTAGTTGATGATGTGAGTTTTAACGCTATGGGGAGGACAATAAACATGAGGAGGAATTAAAAAAATGTCTGTTATTTCTATGAAACAACTTTTGGAAGCAGGCGTTCATTTTGGTCACCCAACAAAGAGATGGAATCCAAAGATGGCAAAATACATTTACCAAGAACGCAATGATATCCATATTATTAACTTGGAAAGTACCGCAAGCCAAGTAGAAAAGGCATACGCTTTTGTTAAAGAAGCAGTTGCTAGCGGTAAAACTGTACTTTTTGTAGGTAGCAAGAAGCAAGCACAAGATTCTATTAAGGAAGAGGCTGAAAGATGCGGAATGTATTATGTTAATACAAGATGGCTTGGCGGAACACTTACAAACTTTAAAACTATTAAATCTAGTATTGAAAGATTAAATAGATTAAACAAAATGGAAGCAAATGGCGAATTTGAAGTATTAACTAAGAAAGAAGTTGCTAAACTTGTTGCAGAAAGAAATAAGTTAGAACTTGCTTGGTGGTATTAAAGAAATGAAAACTTTGCCAGGCGTAATTTTTGTTGTAGATGGCGAAAAGGAACATATCTGTTTGCATGAAGCAAAGTTGCTTAACATTCCAACAATTGGTTTAATTGATACAAACTGCAACCCTGATGATGTAACAATTTGCATCCCAGGCAATGATGACGCTATTCGTGCTGTAAAATTAATAGCAGGCGCTATTGCTGATGCTGTTATTGAAGGCAAGGGCGGAGAAGTTGTAAGAGTAACTGAAGAAGATGAAGCTCAAACTCAAGAAGAGGCTGAAGCTGAAATCAGTGAAGATGATGTAGAAGATGAAGAATAATTGTTAAATGGAGAGATAAAAATTATGTTTACAATGCAAGATATTCAAGATTTAAGAGCAAGAACTGGTGCAGGTTTTGCTGATTGCAAAAAAGCACTTCAAGAAAATGATGGCAATGTTGATAAGGCTATTGAGTATTTAAGAGAAAAGGGAATGGCTGCTGTTACTAAAAAAGCAGGTAGAATTGCAGCAGAAGGCGCTATATTCTCATATATTCACGCTGGTGGCAGAATTGGTGTGTTACTAGAAGTTAACTGCGAAACTGACTTTGTTGCTAGAGAAGAAAGTTTTAATCAATTTGGTAAAGATATTGCTATGCAAATTGCTGCAAGCAATCCACTATACATCAAAGAAGAAGATGTACCACAAGAAGTTTTAGATAAAGAAAGAGAAATTCAAAGAACTGCTTGTTTAAACGAAGGTAAGCCAGAAGCTGTTGTTGAAAAAATTGTTGATGGTAAAATGGCTAAATATATGAAAGAAATTTGCTTATTAAATCAAGAATTTATTAAAGACCCTGACATTACTGTAGCAGAATATCTAAATCAAATGACATTAAAGACTGGTGAAAAACTATCTATTAGAAGATTTGTTAGATATGAAATGGGCGAAGGTATTGAAAAGAGAAAAGATACTTTTGCAGAAGAAATTGCAGAAAGTCTTAAAAAGTAATTTATAAAATGCAAGTTGAATAAAACTTGCATTTTTTTGTTTATTTTATTAAATAACATACAATTTAAGGGGTGTTTTTCTTGCATTTTTTTTGCTACTTTGTTATACTATGAACGATAATCTATTCATATCTATATGTTATGGATAAGATTAATTAAAAAACTTTGTTTTAGGAGAAAATTATGGAATTATTTGAACCAGAAGATTATATTGAAGAATTAAACGAAAATTTAAAAAAATCATATACTTACTTGTATAATGAGTATATTAATATTAGAGCAGGCAGAGCAAACCCACATATTCTAGATAAAATTAAGGTGGATTATTACGGCTCTTTAACTCCAATTAATCAGGTTGGAAATATTTCAGTAACAGATGCTAGAACACTTGCAATTTCTGTTTGGGATCAATCTATTGTTAAAGATGTATTAAAAGCAATTCAAGAAAGTGATATTGGTATTAACCCAATTTATGATGGTAAGGTTATTCGTCTTAACTTCCCAATTTTAACAGAAGAGAGAAGGCAAGAACTTGTTAAAGGTGCTAAAAAGTTGTGTGAAGAACAAAAAGTTCAAATGAGAAATGCTAGACGCGACTGTATGGAAAATATGAAAGCACTTAAAAAAGAAGGCAACATAACAGAAGATGAATATGCAAAATTAGAAAAACAAATTCAAGATATTCTTGATAAAAACATTGCAAAACTAGATAATGAATTTAGCATTAAAGAAAAGGAAATTATGGAAATATGATGCCATCTTTTATTGGAAGACCTTTAAAAGATTGTATTACATATTGCAACAAAAATGGTTTGGAATTTATTGTAAAATATAATAGTTGTACAAAAGATGAAGAAAATCTTACAGATTTTGTTATTAAAACATATATGGAAGAAAACAAATTAATAATTGTTGCGTCAAAGTTTAAAATAGAGGTTTAACATGTGGTTTTTTAAGTCAAAAAGTAAAGAAAAACAAATTGATAAAGATAAAATTCCAAACCATATAGCATTTATTATGGATGGCAATGGTAGGTGGGCAAAAAAGCGTGGAATGCCAAGAAATTTTGGGCATAAAAAAGGTGT
>CAVFEO010000044.1:2955-8958 GCA_963621425.1 bacterium
CTGTTAAGCGCGTACAACAGGCGTGCAGTAAATTTGGCGTAAAAGCAGTATCGTTTTTTGTTTTTTCTACAGAAAATTGGAATAGGCCAAAGCAAGAAGTTGATTTTATTTTTTCTTTAGTACACGATATGTTTGATGATGCACTTAAGGAATGTAATAAAGAAGAGAACAAGTGGAAGTTAGTTATTTCTGGTGATTTATCTAGGTTAGAAGAAAAAACTAGATTGAAAATTTTAGAAGCTTGTGATGCTACAAAAAATAATACTGGTATGGTATGCAACTTTGCAATTAACTATGGTGGGCGTGATGAAATTTTAAGAGCCTGCAACGCCTTAATTGAAAAGGGAGAAGAGGCTACAAAAGAAAATTTTGAAAAAGAACTTTACACTTTTGGTTTGCCTGATATTGATATGGTTGTACGCACAAGTGGCGAGGTTAGAGTATCTAACTTTATGCTATATCAATTAGCGTATAGCGAGTTGTTCTTTATTAAAAAATATTGGCCAGATATGGATAAAACGGATGTTGAAAATTTGCTTATAAATTTTCAAAAAAGAAATAGAAGGTTTGGTAAAATTTAAGGAGTTTCTATGAAAAGGTTTCTTACAGGTTTATGTATAGGTGTAGCCTTAGTCGCTGTGTTTTTGTTAAGACAACTAACACCTTATATATTTGATGTTTTTATGGGAGTTATAACGGTAATTGGTGCAATGGAAGTTGGTAAACTACTTTTAAAAGCGAATAAAGATTGTTCTGTTTTTGCTATAACATTATTCCCTGCAATTATCTATTTGTGGCTATTAATAGGAATTGTTACCAAACAAACGCTAATTACATTATTGTTAGGTTGTATGATTGCGCTAATTGTATCAACAATTATTGTTTTTGTTGTATATATGTGTAGAAAAGTTAACACAGAAGCAAAAATGCAACTAGCATCTTACACGGGTAGTAAGGCTAGGTTTAGTTTAAATAGTGCTTTAAATACAGCATTTGGTTTTATTATTCCTACATTTTTATTACTATTATCTTTAATTTTTAACCATATTTCTGCATTTTCTGCAGAACTTATAAACATTGCCTTGTTTGATGCAGGAAAATTTGATTTAGGCTTAATTATTTTAATTGCTTGGTTTGGTACTACTATGGCTAGCGATACTTTTGCATACTATATTGGATGCTTAATTAGAGGCAAAAAATTGTGCCCTAATGTTAGCCCAAATAAAACAATAAGTGGTTCAATAGGCGGTTTTATTGGTAGCATATTATTTGTTGTTTTGGCATATGTTATATTGCAAGCAAATTATGAACTAGCAGATATATTTAATCAAATAGGTATTAACTATTTCACAGTTGTAGTGTTTGGTTTTGTGGCTTCACTTGCAACACAACTTGGTGATTTATTTGAATCTTTGTTAAAGCGTAAAGCAGATGCTAAAGATAGTGGCAAATTGTTGCCTGGACATGGTGGTATAATGGATAGGTGCGATGGCTTATGCTTTAATGCTTTGTGGGTATTAATATTCTTTATAATTGTATTATAAATTGTAAGTCTTGCTTTTTTAGCAAGGCTTTCTAAAATAATGGAGGATGTATGGGCTTAGATTTATTAAATGTTACATTTGTTGAAATTCTAAAATATGCTTTTTACATTGTTGTTGCATTACTTGTGCTTTTAATAATGATAACCATACACGAATTTGGACATTTTATTGTTGGTAAGAAACTTGGTTTTAAAATTAACGAGTTTGCCGTTGGTTTTGGTAAGGTTTTATTAAAGCATACTACAAAAGATGGTATTTTAGTAACTTTAAGACTTATACCTTTGGGTGGATATTGTGCTTTTGAAGGCGAAGACGGGGATAGTGAAGTTAAAGGCTCGTTTAATTCTATGGCGCCATGGAAAAGACTGCTTGTGCTATTTAGCGGTGCGTTTTTCAACTTCTTATCTGCAATAATTATGTCTTTTATTTTGCTTTTATCAATTGGATATGCAGATGTTGTACAGATAAATAAAATATATGATGTCAATAAAAACATTAACTTAACTCAACTTGAAGAAGGCGATGTTATAACCGCAGTTGGCGGGACTAAAACAAATTTTGTTTATGATAATTATTTTGTTTCGCTACTAGAAAATTATGCACCAGGAGCTGATGTTGATTTAACAGTTAAACGCAATGGCGAAGAAAAACAAATTACAATACAAAAAGGCTACAAATTAGATAAAGAAATTGTAAGCGGAAATGCATTTAACTATGCATTAGATGCAGAGCATAAAGTCAGAATTAATTTTGCTGAACAAATAACCGTTTTAGATGCTGAAGATAAAGCATTAGAATTAAGCGAAAAAACAATTAATGAAAAAAAGTTTTTTGTATTTACATATAACGAACATTCGTATATAATTGATGTTGAAGCACAAGACTTATTTACAAATAACATTGGTGTAGAGTATAGCAGTTATAAGTATTCGTTTTTTGAAGCGTTGGCATATTGTGTTCCATTTACTTGTGAGTGGGCATATAAAGTGCTAATGATTTTGTGGCAACTAATTACAGGACAAATAGGTTTACAAAATTTAGGCGGACCAATAACCACAATTTCTTCAATAGCAACATATACGCAAACGAACTGGTTGAATTTGCTAATATTGTTCCCGCTAATTTCTGTAAACCTTGCAGTGTTTAACTGGTTACCTTTCCCAGCGTTGGATGGTGCTAGAATGGTGTTTGTTATAATTGAATGGATTAGAGGTAAGCCTATTAACAGAGATGTGGAAGGCAGAATTCATACAGTAGGGCTAATTGTACTATTTGCGTTTGTTATTTTTGTAGATATATTTCACTTTTTATTTTAATATGGTGGTTTGAGATATGGATGAAGAATGGAAAGAAAAAGCGAATAATTTGTGGGGCGAAGATGTTAAAATTGTAAATCCTACATTTTATCACGCAAACGATACATTGAGTGTACTTATTTTATATAGAGAAGGGTTTGATAGTAAAACTTTAAAAGAAGATTTTCAAAATTTTATTAATGAATATCTTGGTCAAAGCATAAACTATGACATTATGGTTGAGCAAAGTTTGAATGATGCTGAAGTTGAAAAATCTGTTACAAAATTGTTAAGTAAATACAAAACAGGCACAACAAACTTATTTAGCAAAGTAAAAATACTTGAAAATGAAAAAGGTAAATCATTAATCCTTACTTGCATTAGAGAAATTGATGCAAAAAATATAAATGACATAATACAAGAAGTACAGAATTTTTTAAGCGAAAAAAGTATAGAAGAGTATAGGGTGAGTGTTGATTTTGACTCTCAATACACAAATCTAAACGGAGATGAATTGCTAGAAAAAAGGGAACAAGAAATGCTTGCAAGCATTGAAGATGTTGTTATTGATGAACACCCAACTTATCAAGTTGAAATTAGCCATATAATTTATGGTAATAAGATAACAAACATTGCTAGAAAAATTAGCACATTGCGTAATGAAGATAATGGTGTTTTAGTTGCGGGCAAAGTGCATAATTTTAGAGAAAATTATTACACAAAAAAAGATAATCCAGAAGAACAAAAAGTTAGATATAATTTTTCACTTGATGATGGAACTGGCGAAATAAGTGCGGTTTTCTTTCCACCTAAAAAATTGCTAGAGAAGGGTGAGTTTTCATTAGAAGAAGATGCGGAAATTATTGTATATTGTGATGTTTCATTGTACAAAGATACTTTATCTATTAAGGTAAGAGAACTAGCAGAATGTGTTTTACCTGAATTAAACTTAAGTAAAGAAGAAGATGAAGATAAAGAAGTGGATGGTGAAGAAGATATTTGTTATATAACCGAAGTGCCAGAAAAATATAACCTTGTATCTCCAAAGCCTTATGTGGAATTAACTCAACTTGATATGTTTTCAATGACTAGCGTTCCGCCACGCAATTTAATTGGTAAAGAATTTGTTGTGTTTGACTTAGAAACAACAGGTTTTGACCCAACAATGTGTGATATTATAGAAATTGGTGCAGTTAAATTAAAAGATGGTAAAATTGTAGAAAGTTTTACAACGCTTTTAAAACCAAGAAAATCAATTCCACAAGAGATAACCGAACTTACAGGTATAAGTGATGATATGGTAGTTTTTGCACCATCTTTTAGTGAAGTTGTAGCAGATTTTTATAAGTTTACAAGAGGTGCTACAATGGTTGCTCATAATGCAAACTTCGATATACCGTTTTTGCGTTATCACGCTAGTAATTTGCGTTATAATTTTGATAACGAAGTTAAAGATACTTTGGCTATGGCAAGGGCTATGGTTAAAGGTGTTAAAAACTATAAACTAAAAACTCTAACAGAACATTTTAATATAATACTTGTTGACGCTCACAGAGCGTTAAACGATACAGTTGCTACGGCAAAAGTTTTTATAGAATTATGTAAGTTGGAGAAAGATGAAAAGTAAAACAATCCTTATTATAGTTATTGCGACTATTGCTATATTATCCATAGCAGGATTTGTTACCTATTTTGTACTAACAAAAGATAAAAATACGCAACAAATTGCACAGGAAGTAGAAGAAAGACAAATATTAAACCCAAAATACTTAACCACACAAGTTTCTGATATAACTTTGTTTGAAAATAGTGAGAAAAGTATTGCTAGTTTTGTAAATGCCTATGGCTTTGAAGATTGGGAAATTACATATACTTATGATGAAAAATTAATAGAAATTGATGATAACTATAAATTATATACAAAAGATTACAAGCAAGATGAGGTAATTGTTAGTTTAGAGGTTGCCCCAAAGTTTGATTATAAAAAATATGATGAATTAAAAAACAGAACTTTTCCTGTAAAGAAAGAGTTCAGTGTTTTTATTTTGCCTACAGATTTTAATTTAGAGCATACAACAATATCTAATGATATTAACAATTTTGATATAACATTATCCTGTTCTAATGTTGAGTTAAAGTTAAACAATTTAACAACAGATAGCAGTGGTGTAATTGTTAGTAATGTAACACAAAAACATGGTGAAATTAATTTAAATGGTGTTCAAATATTTAACGCAATAAATGCTAATTTGAATTTTGTTTATACTTTGGTTGATGATAATAACAAAACTGTTTCTTCTAATGTAGAAATTCCTCTAAAACAAGATATTAGTTTTATTAATTACGAGTTTACTAACTGTATGAAGAACAACAATACGCTTTATGTTACAAAAAATAATGTATATGATGAACTTTTCCCCAATTATGCAAGCATTGAAGTAAACAAAAATTTTGACCTAATTAATTCTTCTTCACATATAGAACTTGTTAGTGGTGAGCAAGATGGTTTAAAAATTGATAACACAAGTTTTACAGCGAAAAAGGCGGGCGACTATGCATTAAAACTTGTTTGTTGTGGCGTTGATATTTATCAATTTAATGTTAATGTAAAAGATATTGCTATAACCAGTGTTGATTTTGGCGAAGGAGAAAGAAATACAACTGTTGGCGAAACATTAGATTTAACTATAAGTGATAGCAATATAGAAAAAGAAAGTGAACTTGCAAACTATTCTGTGGAGTACGAAATAATTCAAGGGCAAGAAAATGCCGTTGTAAACGAATACAATAGGTTTATGGCAATTTGCCCTGGTACATATATTGTTCGTGTTTGTTTGCGTTCTTTTATTAAAAATTTAATAATAACCATATTAGATTCTTATATTGAAAGTTTTACTTTGTGTGATGCAAATAATCAACCAATAGAAAAACTTGTTATTGATATAAATGCTGATATTTTATATAATGAGTTTAGTATTTCGTGTACGCCAAATAAAACATATAATGGGCACATGGTTTTCACCTCATCAAGTTCAACAATAGTTGAAGCAAAATATTTAACTGCAACATTGCTTTTAATGTTTTCAGAAAATATTAATTTAGATGAAAACATTGTTTTAAAAGTTGATGTTATAAGTAACAGCGACAATAGTAGCGTGCTATAC
>CAVFEO010000045.1:0-8909 GCA_963621425.1 bacterium
TGGGCATATAATAGTGTTAGCACTTAAAGAAAGAGAGTGCTAGCAAACTGTTATTTTATATTTGGAGGCGAGCATTGGAAGAAGATGAAATTTTAAGTGAAAGAAAAAAACAAATTCTATTGCAAAGTGTAGAAGATTATATACAAAATGCTTTGCCGATAACAAGCAAAGGGGTTCAACAAAATTGTTTGCAAGATATAAGTACTGCAACTCTCCGCAATGAGTTGAATGCACTAGAGGCTATGGGTTATTTAAAGCAATTGCACACAAGTAGTGGTAGAGTTCCCACTAGTAAAGCATATAGATTATATGTTAATAAATTAATGAAAAATATTAAATTTAAAAAAAGTGATTTGCAAACCGTAAAAGAAAATTTTAATATAAAGTGCAACAATATAAATACTATAATGCAAAATGTTGCAAAAACAATAAGTAAAGTTACCAATTATCCAACTGTTGCAGTTCTAAACGATTTAAAAAAACTTATGATAGAAGATGTACGAATAATTCCGTTAATAGATTTTAGTGCAATTATGCTTATATCAACAAATGGTGGGGTTATTAATAACACATTGCAAATTAGCAAAAATACAACAGAAGATGATTGTATTAGTTGTGCTAATTTATTAAAAGAAAAATTTGTTGGAAAATCAATTGAAAATTTAATGGAAAATGTAGCAGAAATGGCTAAAGACCATAGCAGTCAAATGGAGGCGTATAAAGATATATTTGAAAGCGTTATATCTATATTAAATGAATTAACTTCGCCTGTTCAAAACGGAAAAACAAAATTGCTTGATTTACCAGAATATAGTAACATTGATAAAGCAAAAGAATTAATAGATTTTTTAGAAGATGATGAACAAGTGAAATCTGCAATTTGCACAGAAGATAGTTTGTCTTTTAGCATCGGCAGAGAAAACGAGCAAAGTCAACTGCAAGATTGTACAGTGGTTAAAGCGCCTATAAAAATTGGCGATGAAACAATAGGCAGTGTTGGCGTTATTGGACCGCAAAGGTTAGATTATGCTTTTGTCGCTGGCGCAATTAAGTATGTAGTTGATGAATTGCAGGCTATATATAAATTAGATAAGCCAGATAAAAAAAGTTAAGGAGATATGTATGGCAAAAAAGAATAAAAAAGAAGAAAGTTGGCCAACAGAAGAAGAGTTCACTAAAGATGATGTAGAGTGCGGCCTTGCTGATGATATTAAGGCTGATGATTGCGAATCTTGTAGCGGTGAATGTTCAAGTTGTGAAGGTTGTTGTGATGATGAAACTCAAGAAGATGTTGCAATGAAATATTTACAACTTGCACAATCTGTTAAAGCTGATTTTGAAAATTTTAAAAAGCGTAATGCAAATGCAATTACGCAAGCCTTTGAAGATGGTAAAAAAAGTGTAATTCTTTCTATATTACCTTGTGCAGACGCCATAGAAAAGGCTGTTCAAATGATAACTGATGAGCAAACAAAAAGCGGTTTAATTATGGTTGCTCAAAAGTTTGAAGAAGTGCTTAAAGGTTTAGGTGTTGAAAAAATGCAGTGCGTTGGTAAAGAGTATGATGCTAATTTGCATAATGTTATTGCAAGTATTCCATCAGATAAACCGGAAGGCAAAATTATTCAAGAAGTAATATCTGGTTACACAATGGGCGATGTTGTTTTAAGACATGCTCAAGTTGTAACTTCAAAACAAAAATAAAGGAGATTTTTATATATGGGAAAAATTATTGGTATAGACTTAGGAACAACAAACTCATGCGTTGCAGTTATGGAAGGTAATGAACCTGTTGTTATTGCAAACGCAGAAGGAAGCAGAACAACTCCATCAGTTGTTGCGTTTAATAAAGATGGCGAAAGACTTGTTGGTCATGTAGCTAAAAGACAAGCTGTTGCGAACCCAGAAAGAACAATAGCAAGTATTAAAAGAGAAATGGGTACTGATTATAAAGTAAGTATTGATGGTAAAAATTATACACCTCAAGAAATCAGTGCTATGATTTTAACTAAACTAAAAAATGATGCAGAGGCATATTTGGGTCAAAAAGTAACTCAAGCGGTTATTACTGTGCCTGCATATTTTAACGATAGCCAAAGACAAGCAACTAAAGATGCTGGTAAAATTGCTGGTTTAGAAGTGTTAAGAATTATTAACGAACCAACAGCAGCATCACTTGCTTATGGCCTTGATAAAGGAGATAAAAATCAAAAGATATTAGTTTACGACTTGGGTGGCGGTACTTTTGATGTATCTATCTTAGAAATTGGTGATGGCGTTTTTGAAGTTTTGAGTACTAATGGTGATACTCGTCTTGGTGGTGATGACTTTGATAAAAGAATTATGGATTTGCTAATTGATGAATTTAAAAAGCAAACAGGTATAGATTTATCAAAAGATAGAGCTGCAGAACAAAGACTAAAAGATGAAAGTGAAAAAGCTAAAATTGCATTAAGTCAAGCAACAACTACAACAATTAGCTTACCATTTATTGCCTTTGACCCTGCTACTGGACCTAAGAACTTAGAATATACATTAACAAGAGCAAAATTTGATGATATTACATCAGATTTAATTCAAAAGAGTATTGACTGCGTTGATAAAGCTATGAAAGATGCGGGACTTAAATTTAGCGATATTAATAAACTAATTTTGGTTGGTGGTTCAACTCGTATGCCAAAAGTTGCAGAAGTTTTAAAACAACATACAGGTATTGAACCTTTCAAAGGAATTAACCCAGATGAATGCGTTGCTATTGGTGCTTCTATTCAAGCAGGTGTTTTGGCTGGTGATGTAAAAGATGTATTACTATTAGATGTAACACCTTTGTCACTTGGTATAGAAACTATGGGCGGAGTATTTACAAAACTTATTGAAAGAAACACAACAATTCCAACAAAGAAGAGCCAAGTGTTCTCAACTGCTACAGATAATCAACCTGCAGTAGACATTCATGTATTGCAAGGTGAAAGAAGTATGGTTAGCGGAAACAAAACTTTAGGAAGATTTGTTTTAAATGATATTCCACCAGCACCTCGTGGAGTTCCTCAAATAGAAGTTACTTTTGATATTGATGCCAATGGTATTGTAAAAGTATCTGCTAAAGATTTGGGTACTGGTAAGGAACAAAATATTACAATTACTGCATCAACTAATCTTTCAGACGCTGATGTAGAAAAGGCTGTTAAAGAAGCTGAAGCTTATGCCGAAGAAGATAAGAAGCGTAAAGAAATTGTTGACGCTAAGAATGATGCGGACCAAATGATTTATTCAATTGAAAAATTGCTAAAAGATAATGGCGATAAGATTTCTGAAGATGAAAAGAAGAAATTGACTGATTCTGTTGAAAAAGCAAAGAAGGATGTTCAAGTTGAAGATGCAGAAGCAATAAGAAAAGCAATTGATGAATTAAGCAAAGGAAGCAATGAAATTGTAACTAAATTGTATCAACAAGCACAACAAGCTAATGCTAATGGCTCAAATGGCGATGATAACAAAGGCTCTGATGAAGTTGTTGTTGATGACAATAATGGAAATAAATAATAAGGAATGTTTTAAATGGCAAAAGATTTATATGAAGTCTTAGGAGTAAGTAAAGATGCTTCTGATGATGAAATTAAATCTGCATATAGAAAACTTGCTAAAAAATATCACCCAGACTTAAATAAAGATAATCCAAGTGCGGCTGAAAAATTTAAAGAAATTAATCAGGCGTACGAGGTTTTGGGCGATAAACAAAAAAGAAGTAATTATGATCAATTCGGGTCAGCAGATAGTAATCCATTTGGCGCAGGTCAAGGTTCTGGCGAAGGTTTTGGTGGCTTTGGCGGGTTTGAAGATATTTTCAGCAACTTTTTTGGTGGCGCAGGTTTTGGCGGATTTTCTTCTCAAGGCAGAACTAGAGAAGCTGTTGGCTCTGATATCGATATGCGGATAAATTTAACATTTGAGGAAGCTTGCTTCGGGTGTAAAAAAACTATAAATGTTACGCGTGTTGAACTTTGTAATGAATGTGATGGCACAGGAGCTAAAGACGGTACAGAGTTTGATAGGTGTAATGGCTGTGGCGGAACAGGTAGAGTAAGAATTCAACAACAAACTTTTTTAGGAACTGTTATTAATGAATCTGTTTGCAGAGCTTGTAATGGTACTGGTAAAACCATAAGGGTAAAATGTCCACATTGTAATGGGAAGGGAAATATTAAAACTAATTCTGAAATGGAAATTAATATTCCTGGCGGAATTAATGATGGCCAAACCTTAACATTGCAAGGTAGGGGAAACCAGGCTAGAGGTGGTAGTGGCGATTTACATCTACTTGTAAGTGTTGCTAAACATCAATTCCTATCAAGAGAAAATTTTGATTTAGCATTTACGCTTAACTTACCATTTATTGATTTGGTTTTGGGTACAGAAGTTGATATTCCTCTTGTCACAGGTAGTTATAAATTAAAAATTCCAGAATTAACTCAAAGTGGTACTACTTTTAGAATTAAAGGTAAAGGTGTTAAATTGTTAAAAGGTAGTGGCTTTGGCGATTTGCTTGTTACTGTTAATTCAGAATCTCCAAAATCACTAGATAAAGAAACTCGTTCAACACTTGAGGCTTTAAGGAAAAACGATAAGTTGAATTATGTAAAATATGGTAGTTTTAAAGATAAGATGTCTAAATGGAAATAACTGGTTTTAATTTTAATAATGCAACAAAAATTAAAATTATTAATTATTTAATACAAAAATATTCACAAAATTTATTCTGTGAATATTTTTTTGTTTACTAACTCTGGTTCGTCGGGTGCAAAATATGGGCAATTATTGCATAATGAATTTTTGTCATTTGGTATTGTTTGCTTGTTGTTATCGTTGGTATTTTGGTTACATAGTTTTTCGTAATTAACATCTTTTAGCGTTATAACTTTATCTTCTTTTTTATTTAATTTTTGTTTTTTATTTGTTAAATGTTTGTGCAAATTAATTAGTAGTTGGTGTAGTCCTGTGGCAGATAGACCACATAAAATACCAGCTATTAAGTTTTCAAAAAATGTTATTTGTTCTGGTAACAGTCCTTTAGAAGTTATATAGCAAGCAGTGCTTATAATAACTCCTGTTATTAAAGCGAATACTGGTATGAAGTTATTTATTTTTTCAGTCGTAAATATTTTTATCATTTCAATTATGCCAAAACATAGAGCTATTAATATTAGGTAAATCATATATCAGTGTATGCTTTTAAATAAAATTTTGTGTTTAATTTGGTATTGACAAATCTATGTTTGTGTGACATTTTTTAGTTAGTATATAAAAGGAGAGAAATAAAAATGGCTAAGGCTTATGTGTTTGATTGCAATGGCACTTTAACAGATAAAAGGGTAAAGTTAAATAAAGGCGTAGTAGAGTTGTTTTATAAAATTTTGCAAAATGATAAAGATGCTCGTTTTATGATTTGTTCTGGTAACTCACTAAAGGCTCTTAAAGAAACTACTAACTACTAAAGAGATTAATTCTAATTTAAGAAAAGTTTATGGAGTGTCTAATAGTATTAAATTTGCTTATGCTCCATACGCTGGCTCAATGGTTGTTGATGAACAAGAAAATGTTTTAAGGGATAATAATTTGACTAGTAAAAAATGTGGGGATGTTTTTGCTGATATTTTTTCTGTTGACCTTAATGCGATTCCTTTAATTCGTTCTAATTAAGGTTTGTTTTATTAGGCTCCAAAGTTTGCTTCTAAGCAAAGTATTAAAGTTGCATTATTAAAACTTTTAATGAAAGTTAAACCAGTAGGAGATTTTAAAACAGAATCTTTAAACGATGCAGAATTTAATCAACAAATTAATTCTAATTCTGTTTATACTTTAGATATTTTGTCTTTGAGCAGTGGATTGAATAAAAAGATAACTGCTACGCTTATTGAAAAATATCCAGAATTGTCTGTTAGTCCAGGTTTTACGGTTCAAGTATCTGTAGATAGTAAGTTGAGCGCGGTTAAGGCCTTGTATGGCGAAGATTTGTCTGATGTAGTTTATGTTTGTGATGGCTATAATGATGTTGAATCTTTAATTGCTTGCGGTTCTACCTTTGCTGTTGGAAATAAACCAAAAGTGTTAAAAAGTGCCAATTGCGCACTTAATACTATTGCAGATATGGGCTCAGTTTTATTTGATGGAATTGATTATTCTCAAATATCTAAAACTGTTATTCAAGAAGCGGAGCTTAAAGCTCAAGAAAAACAACAAAAGAAAGAAATGGGCAGAATTAAGTATGCTGTTAGTAAATTATCTAAATCAAAAGATGATAAAGAAAAAGGCGAATTAAACGCCTTTTTTTATTAAAACTATTTGCAATGATTGTTGACAATTAGATGTGTTTATGGTATACTTTTGCTAGTTAAAAATGTTGTGGAGTAAAGTTGGCGTAATTTTAGTTAAAGTTAAAACGCAAAAAGAGGATTATTATGGATTTATCAACTAAAATGCGAAAGAAGTATTATTCTTCTTTTGGGTATGAAGAAAATAAACTGAGTGATAAAGTGTTTTCAAAGGAAGAATTATACACAATCATTATTAATATTAGAGAATATTACCAAAAACCTTGCCAAGATGAAAGCGTTTTAAAATACATTAAAGGTAGGACAGTTATGTCTTATGATAGAATTTCTGATGGGATTAAATTGTTGATAATGGCGGGAATTCTTAATGTGGAATTTGACGCCAATGGACATTCTATATATTTATTTGCGGAAGAGGCAATGGAAGAGGTTGAATCGATTTGTGCAAAAGAAAAAAACAAAGGTGAACTTGTAAAGTAATTTTAAGGAGTTTTGAAATTATGAGTAATTTGATAAAAGGTAAACTATCTGCTATTAGAGAATTAGTTGAAAAAAGAAAAAAGGAAAGCTGCGAGAAAGCAAATCAAATGATGCAAGCCTGTATACAACAGCGTTCTATTGTACTAGATATGCTTCGCCTTTCAAACAGAGAGGCGTATGGGTCTTATGTTACAAATAAAAGTGTGTATAAAATTTATAAGAATTTAGTTTATGATGGTAAAAAAGTATCTGTAGCAGATTCTAAAATTATTATTGCAAATTTAATTATGGAAGATGTTAAGGAACTTGGTAGGAGTGATTTCATTGATTTTTTTCAAAAAGATATAAGAGCTCTTATTGCTGCTTCAAATAATATGTTGAAAGTTGCTAAGAAAAATTTGTCTAGAGAACAAGTTCCAAATTTCTCTGATGAAAAATCTACAAGTCAAAGATCTGCAGCAAATAACATTGCCAGAATTGCTAACAATTTTAAAGGTATTTTATCTATATTAGATGGATATAAGAGAATATTGTCTGAATATTGCGAAAAACCTAAACTTGCCAAATCTATTGATGGTTTGTATGACTATATTAAAAATGTGCTTGTACCATGTTTTGAATCTTTAAGTAAAGATGTTGGTTCGTTTTTTGATAATGTTAATAAAACAGGAGATTATAATTTGGTTTTACAAGATAAAAAGTTGCAAGGAACTACAAATACTGTAAAGAAATTTAATGTCGCTAAAGATGAATATACACGTTAAAAAATATTTTTATTCGTTTTTTATTGACAAAATAAATTCTATAGTATATAATATGCAAAGTCAGTACTACATTTGTAGTTTGGCGGTGTAGCTCAGTTGGTCAGAGCACTCGGCTCATACCCGGGGGGTCAGTGGTTCAAATCCACTCACCGCTACCAACTTTGTTTGGCGCCATGGTCAATCGGTTAAGACATCGCCCCTTCACGGCGAAGTGAGGAGTTCGACTCTCCTTGGCGTCACCACAAATAAAAGACTTTGATGCGAATCAAGGTCTTTTTGTTTTTTTTAGGAGGAGATATGAAAATTTTTATCTATGGCGATAGCAATACTTGGGGTCAAATGACAAATGTTAATGGATACAACAAAGATGCTATTATTGAACAATATCCTAGCGAGTGTATTTGGTGGAAAGGACTTTCTAATCAAAACACTTTAATTATAAATGGCATGTGTGGTAGAAGTATTAATAATGAACATCAATTTTTGAAGAATAGAAATGCAATGCAAACAATTAGTACGGATTTACTAGCGGCAAGAAATGCAGATGTTGTTATTTTGCAACTTGGCACAAACGATTGTAAATCGCAGTATAATCTTTCTGCTCAACAAATTGCAAACAATATGGGTAAATTAATTAGTCTTATAAAGGCTCAATGCAAGGCGACAATTGTCTTGCTTAGTCCGCCTAAAATTTGCAATGGTAATGTTGTTACAGATAAATATTATATCGGCGCAGAATCTAAAAGCGTAATGCTTGATTCTGAATATGCAAAACTTGCAAAAAATTTAAAGTGTGAATTTGTATCCTGCCTTAACGCAGAGGTTGGTGAAGACGGAGAACATTTAACGCCTGCAGGGCATTTAGAAATTAGTAAAAAAGTGCAAGAATGCATAGAGAAAATACAACAGAAAAACAAAATAAAACAGTATGCAGAAAATGAAAGATAAATAAAAATACACTCTAAACTTAGAGTGTATTCGTATAAATTTGTTGAATAAAAACTTGTATTTAGTTTTTTTAAGTGTTGTTATCTTTGTAATAAACACAATCAAAAATTTCATTTGCCAAATCTAAATCATTTTTGTTGATATTATTACAATATATTAAATATTTTATATTTTTATTTATATCCATAATCATTTCTTTGCCATCTCTTATTATCCAATTAATTTTTTTTGTAAAAACAATTTTACATAAATATTCAAAATGGTTAATATTTTTATATGTTTCCAAATTGATAACTATTAATTTTAACTCTTCGCTAAGAAAATTTTCAACAAAATGTGAATGATTAAATTTGGAGAGATGAAAGTAATTTTTATCACAGATTACAAC
>CAVFEO010000046.1:0-6096 GCA_963621425.1 bacterium
GTTAATAACAATTGCTTTTATAGATTTGGATTCTATGTATATTCCTAATAGTTTAATTATTGCTTTTATACCACTAGCTATGGCTTTAATAATTTTGTATCCGTTTGGTGATGTATATTCTCATTTAATAGGCTTTGCATTAGGTGGAGGAATATTATTATTAATATATGGTATTGGCTATGCAATAGTTAAGAGAGAAGTTGTTGGTTTGGGCGATGTAAAATTAATGCTGGTATTAGGTTTTTTACTTGGCTGGAAGAACATTTTGATTACATATGTGATTGGATTTGTTGTTGCTTGTGTGGTACTTGTATCAATAAAACTAATAAAAAAAGATAAGACAAAATTTAAAGAATATCCTTTTGCACCATTTTTGGCGTTAGGTGCAATGGTTGCTCTTTTTTGTGGCGAAATTATTTTTAATGCTTATTTAGGTTTATTTATTTAAAAAAGGAGGTGAAGGCTAATTGCAAAGGTTTAAATACAAAGCGCTAGATATAAATAAAAAGCGCTACAATGGCATTTATCTTGCAGAAGATGAGCAAGAATTGAAAAGAAATTTGGCTGATATGGGTCTGTTTTTGGTTAGTTATAAAAGCGTTGGCGATAAAAAAATAAATGCATTTTTTACACTTAAAGGCAAAATAACACAAAAGGAGCTTGCTGGCTTTTGCAATGAATTTTCCCTTTTGCTAGATTCTTCACTTGCCGTAATTAATTGTTTAGAACTTTTAAAACAACAACAAAAAAACTCATATTTTAAACAAATTTTAGATGCTGTATATGAAGATGTAAAAGCAGGGCTTTCTTTATATGAAGCGTTTAATAAACACAAAAAAGTTTTCCCAAATTTCTTTTTAAGCATGGTATATGTAGGTGAAATGAGTAGTTCGCTCAATGCGGTATTTCACAATTTGTCAGAATACATAGATAAAGATATTGCGTTGCGCAGTAAAGCAAAAAATGCTCTTATTTATCCGGCTGTTATTTTGGTATTAATGTTGGGTGTTGTTATTTTGATGATGGCATTTGTTATTCCTACATTTAAAAATTCTATGGCGCAACTTGATATTGAATTACCACAAATTACAAAAATAATTTATGAAATTTCTTCATTTTTTGCAGTTAATTGGTTATATGTGCTACTTGGTATAATTGTGTTTATACTTTTTTGCAAGCTTATAACATTAACAAAAAAGGGAAAATATGTTTGGGACGCAATTAAGATTAACACTCCATTTTTTAAGCGTACGGTAAGAAATTTAGCTTCTGCCCGATTGGCTAGAGGTTTAGGTTTGCTTTTAACAAGCGGTATGAAGTTGGTTGATGCCATGAAAATTGCAAAAAAATTAATTGGTAACACTTATGTAGAGAAAAAATTTGTAGAAGCAACTGATAAAGTAGAAAGTGGTTCTACGCTATATTCCGCTCTTGCAGAAATGAAAATATTTTCACCAGTATTTTTGCAAATGGTAGAAGTCTCAGAAAAAAGTGCATCTCTTGATGATGGTATGTTTAGAATAGCAAAATATTTTGATGAACAAGCAAGCTACACTTTAAACAATTTAACAAGTATGTTACAACCAGCATTGCTAATTTTAACAGGCATTATTGTAGCGGTAATATTCCTTGCGGTTTATTCGCCAATGACATCAATGATGCAAAATTTAGGTTAGGAGGGTAGAATATGGAAAATTACAAAGATTTGTTGCATCATTTTGTATGCGAAAAAATTATTCGCAGTTCTGATGAAAAAGAATATTTAAAGCAAATAGAAAAAAGCAAATTAAGCGTACAAGATTTTTTAATCCAAAATAGAGTTGCAAGTGAAGATACAGTTTATAAAACGCTTGCGAAGTTTTATGAAGTTCCATATGCTAGGTTTGATATTTTAGAAGTAGATCAATCTCTTATTGAATTGTTTGGGCTTAATTTTATGCGCAAGCATAAAGTAGTGCCAATTAAAATATGCGAAAATAATACTTTAATTGTGGCGACATCAAATGTGCAAGATATTTTAAATTTGCAAGCAATAAAATTAAAGCACTTGGGGAATGTTAGTTACCTTTTAGTTAGCCCTAAACAAATAAATGAATATTTAAATTCGTTGCTTGCAAGCAGGTCAACATCAAGTGCTGTTAATGATATGAAATCAAATATAAAGGGCACAAGCATAAAGTTAGATGCTGGAGCTGATGATGAAAAAGAAGATGCTATTAATGCGCCTGCTGTGCGCCTTGTTGATTCTGTTATTAAAGAAGCCATTAGCTTAAAGGCAAGTGATATCCATATTGAGCCTTATGAAGATAAAGTGTGTGTTAGATATAGAATAGATGGAGATTTGTTATCTAAAATTACCTTTGAAAAATCAAACTATGCGTCAGTTGTGGCAAGACTTAAAATTATTTCTGGTATGAATATTGCTGAGCGTAGAATTCCTCAAGACGGCAGAATTAATATGCAGATTAATGGGGCAGAATATGATTTTAGGCTTTCTACACTGCCTACAGTACATGGCGAAAAATTTGTTATTAGAGTTCTAGATAAATCATCATTTTCTTTAACAAGGGCAGACCTTGGTTTTAGAGAAGATGCGAACGAACTTATAGATAAAATTGTGGCAAATCCACATGGGCTTGTATTACTTACTGGGCCAACTGGTTGTGGTAAAAGTACAACTTTGTACTGCTTTTTAAAAGAAGTAAACAAGGCAAATGTTAACATTGTTACTGTTGAAGATCCTGTAGAATATAGTATGGACGGCATTAATCAAATTCAAGTTAATCCAAAGGCAGATTTAACTTTTGCAACAACCCTTAGAAGCATTTTAAGACAAGATCCAGATATTATTATGGTTGGTGAAATTCGTGATGAAGAAACTGCACATATGGCTATTCGTGGTGCAATAACAGGGCATTTGGTATTTAGTACTTTGCATACAAATGATAGCACAGGTGCAGTCTCAAGGCTTGTAGATATGGGTGTAAACTCTTATTTGGTCGCTGATGCACTTGTGGGTGTAATATCTCAAAGGCTTGTAAAGTGTTTGTGCCCAATGTGTAAGGAAAAACATAAAACAACTTTAAACGAAATGGGTTTGCTAGGTATTGATAAACCTCAATTTATATATAAGCCAAAAGGTTGTAAATATTGCAACGGAACGGGATATAAGGGTAGGTTTGCTGTGCATGAAATTTTACAAATTAATGATAAAATTCGTTACGCAATTAATAGGAACTTGCCAGCAGAAGAATTAAGACAAGTTGCAAAAGAAAATGGACTTATGGAATTAATTACTAGTTGTCAAAAGAGTGTATTAGATGGCCAAACAAGCATAGAAGAATTAGTGTCACTTAGTGTTGATGGCGAATAAAAAAAGAGCAATTATAGTCACTGACTTTTGAAACTAGCCAAATAATTAACACTTTAACTTGGAAAAGTTAGAGTGTTTTTTATTCTCTCTTAACCATCCAATAAAACGGATATTATGCTGTTGTCATAGGTTGTCATTTTGTTGTGCTTGTCTTCGTTGGAGCGAAGCGACAACGACTTGTATCAAGACAAGCACACGTTTAAATGCCATATTGTTGCAATAAAATCTAGTTGATGGTATATTTTATATGGAGATGTGTATGAAATTCGATTATATTGATAAAACCAATAAAATAACCGATGAAGGTATTATTAAAGATTTATTGTATGTTAAAAATGAAGTACTTAAAAAAGATACAATAACTATGAAAGAATATTTTCAATTTGGACAATATGGTAAAAAAGCAATTACAAATCATTTTGGTACTTGGAATAACTTGCTTGATAGATTAGGTATAGAAAAGACAAGAATTAATGAGCATTTAACCAAAGAAGAAATATTTTTTATTATAGAAAATTTATGGATTACGTTACAAAGGCAACCTAATATGAGAGAATTTGAGTCAATGACTCATCATACAAAAAAGATTATAATAGCTAATTTTGGTAAATGGTCTGAGTGTTTAAAGCAATTTGTTGAGTGGAAAAACAAAAATGGGATAAATAATGACATTTCTTTAAAACCTAATACTAAAAATAAAACACCAAGAGAACCTTCAAAAAGTTTGAGATATGATGTTCTTGCAAGAGATAATTTTAAATGTGTTATTTGTGGCAGAAGTACATCGGATGGAATTAAACTTCATGTGGACCATAAAAAAGCTTACACACTTGGGGGAGAAACAACATTGGACAATTTGCAAACTTTATGCGATGATTGTAATTGGGGAAAAGGCAAGAAAAAAGACTAAAAATAATTTTAGTCTTTTTTTGCAAGTTTCTAAATTGATAAGCCATAATTGCTCTTTTTTTATTCTCCGCTTAAGAAGCGTTCAGTAAAAATGTTTGCTCTAGTTTGTTCGCGGTTAGGATAACTCATGGTATTTAATGAGTTGTAAAACATAGGGGTAGTTAAAACTATTATATTGTTGTGTTCGCCTTTGTGCTCTTTTATAAATGTTATGGAACCAGACATTTTTTCTAATTCTTCACTTATCAACGAATTGATTATTGATGTGGTAGTGGTACCTTTAAAAAATTTTTGCCCTTTAATTTCTTTTACTATGTCACTAACATAACAAGTTTGTTTTTTAGATTCGTAATTTAATAGTGTGTTTATAATTAGTTGTCTAACAATATCTCTACTACTTTCTTTTTTAAATGTATTTTTAAGCCTTATCAATCTGTTCTTTTTCTTTGGTTCCATTTTTTCTTCTCCTTAAGTGTTTGTTTGTTTGATGTAATGTGGACCATAGTATTACGGCAAGTTGTAAAGGTATGCCAATTATAAAAATAATCCAAGCATTATAGTATGGTAAGAGTTGTAAGTAAAAACTTGCAATTGCTGTCCAAATAAGCAAAGATATTAAAATAAACACATTTCTGCCACGCCCCCAAATACTATTAAATATAATGCCTATTATACAAGTTGCTGGCACAGTCCACACAAAGCTCATCCAAACAGATTCGTTAAAAATAAGTTTTGCATAAACATAAACAATGGTGGCAAGCAACCAAATACTTAAACAGCATAAAAGTATGATGCAAACTTTACTGGTAGACATTCTTGTTGTGCGTTTTTTATCTAAAATAATATCTTCATCTCCAACCAAATCGTTAAAAGTTATTCCATAAAAGTCACAAATATGTTCAAGAACTTCTACGCTTGGTAAACTTTCACCTTTTTCCCATTTAGAAACAGCTTTATCTGAATAATTTACTTTTTGAGCGAATTCTAATTGAGTTAATTTTGCAGTTTTACGCAAATTAACTAAATTTATTGCAATTCTTTCACCAATACTCTTTTTCATATAATAAATTATAACATATTAAATAAAAAATGCAACAAAATTAGTTGTTTTGGGGCTGATTCTACTACAGGTAGAGTGATTTTTTAAAAATTCTACTTGTAGATTCTGTACATTATACAACTAAAAGTTAAATTCTCTTGTTATTTTTAGACATAAAAGCGTATTATATAGGTATTAAAAGGAGAAATTTTTTATTATGTCAAATGTAACAGTTGTTGAAAATAATGTAATTCCAATCTTTTTTGCTTCTGATGATAATTATATGCCATATCTGGATGTGGCTATTAGTTCATTAATTGCACACGCAAATAAACACAATATTTACCAAATATATATTTTGAATACTGGGTTAAAAGAAGAATATAAGCAAATGGTAAAAGCACAAGAAACTGAAAATGTGTTTATTAACTTTTTTGATATATCATACTATATAGATAGTATTAAAGATAAATTTATTGAAGTTTTGCATTTTGGTATGGCGAGTTATTATAGGTTGTTTATTCAAAGTTTATTTCCTCAATTTAAAAAAGTTTTGTATTTAGATTGTGATATTGTTGTATTGCGTGATGTTGCTGAACTTTATAATATTGATTTAGAAGAGAATATGATGGCTGGTGCGGTAGAACAATTTGTTTCTAATATTGATGAATATTCTAATTATGCTAGTATTGCATTGGGTTTAAATCCAAAAAAATATATCAATTCTGGTGTTCTTGTAATGGATTTAGAAAAGTTTAGACAAAACAAAATTGAA
>CAVFEO010000046.1:6182-8828 GCA_963621425.1 bacterium
GACCCAGACCAAGCATATTTAAACTTTTTGTGTAGAGATAAAATTAAAATTTTGCCATCTGGCTGGAATAAAACAAATTACAAGCCAGAATATGATGGCGAACTTTCTATTGTGCATTTTGCTCTTGCAGAAAAACCTTGGCAGTCCGATGTTAATAATGGAAATTATTTTTGGGATTATGCTAAAAAATCTAAATTTTATGATATAATTAAAAAGGTTAGAGAGTCTTTTACAGAAGAACAAAGAGATAAAAAGCGTAATGCAGAAATAAATTTAAGAAGAAAAGCAGTTGAAATTGCAAATAGTGAAAACACATTTTACAACAAAATTCTTAAAGGTGTTTTAAAAAACATTTCTTGTAAAAATTTTGAGGTTTACGGAGAGGCTTAATATGGGCGAAGAAGTACAAAAGAGTGAACACAGATTAAAGATTTATGAAAGAATAAAACAATATGAAAAGGAAGAAAGGTGGGATGAAGATGTTGAGGATGACCCACCTACTATTCCTCTTTTGCCTAATAAAGTAGATTATTTAAATAAAAAATTACTTAACAAAATATGCACTAAAATAGGGAACACTCTTGCTGTTAAATATTTTGAAGGCTTAATTAAGAAAAGACAATTCATTATTAAAAATATTGTTGGAATTGAAAACTATAGAGCTGTGAAGGGCGGTGCTATTTTAACTTGTAACCACTTTAACCCTTTTGATAATTATGCAGTAAATAGGGCGATTCGTGATGACCTTGGCAAAAGAAGATTGTACAAAGTTATACGAGAAGGTAATTTTACAAATTTCCCTGGTTTTGTTGGTTTTTTATTTAGACATTGTAATACTTTACCTTTAAGTAGCAATACTGATACAATGAAAAAATTTTTAAGTGCTATGCACATCCTTTTAGTGCGCGGCGAAAAAATTTTAATTTATCCAGAACAGGCGATGTGGTGGAATTATAGAAAACCAAGGCCACTAAAAGATGGCGCATTTAATTTTGCAGTGTCAAATAATGTTCCTGTTATTCCTGTATTTATCACAATGGAAGATTCTGATGTTTTAGATGCTGAAGGTTTTTATGTTCAAGAATACACAATACACTTTTTACCAGCAATTTATCCAGATAAAAATTTAAATAAAAAGCAAAATATTCAAATGATGAAAGAAAAGAATTATAATGGATGGAAAGAAGTGTACGAAAAATTTTATAATATTCCTTTAGATTACAAAAACTAAATTATCAATTTGTAACAAAAGGAGGAAAGGTTATGTATTTTATAATAATTGGAATTGCTGCAGTGCTATTTTCTGGTCTTAATATACTTTTTAATATGCCATTATTTGATAATAATGTATGGTATGTGATTTTGGCAGTAGTTGGTAGCATTATTGCGGTCATAATAATTGATGGTATATTCGCAACAATTGTAAGACATTTGTTGCCATCAAAATGGTTTAATCCAGATTTCAAATTTTTTCATGTGAATAAAAAAGAACAACACTTTTATGAAAAAATTGGAATTAAGAAATGGAAAGACAAAGTAATTGAACTTGGGGCTTTTGCTGGATTTAGAAAAAATAAAGTAAATGAACCAGAAAGTGTTGAGTATATAGAAAGATTTTTATTAGAAAATAATTACGGATTAGTTGTTCATATTGTGTGCAGTGTTATGGGCTTTGCTGTAATTTTTGTGTGCCCACTTAAATTTGCGCTGTTTGTTGGTTTGCCAGTTGGAATTGTTAATGCTGCATTAAATAGTATGTCTGCATTTATTTTAAGATACAATACTCCCAAGTTGCAAACAGTGCGTAAATATCTTTTAAGAAAACAGGCAAGGCAAAAACAAGAGGAAAATATTGTTGAACAAGATGAAAGTGTAGAACAAAGTGCATAAAAAAAGGCTTTTAAAAGCCTTTTTATTTTTTTATAAATATCTATCTAAAGATTCTTGGTTTGGTGATGGCACTATTTGCAAATTATCAATATTTGAATATTTGTCGCATGTATCGCTTATCATTTTTAAGTCTTTTATAAATTTATCAATTGCTTTATCATTAAGTATGTTTTGTAAATCTTTTTGTCTTTTTTGTATATCTTCTAAAAAAACATATTTATCTGGTAAATATACATGACCGTTTGATGGAAAATTAAAAAACAAACTTTCGCCACATTTTTTAATAAACTGTAAGTCTTCATTTAAATTGTCATGAGTTTTGTATGATGCGAGGTGATTTTTAGAGTGTTGATTTCTCCATTCAAAATAATTACATAAATATGCTAATCCATCACTTAAATATGATACTTCTTGAGCTGTAGATACAGTAATATATTTTGCAATATAATATGAAAGATTATCGTATTTGGGTATCATTAAGTGCCTAGATTCTGTTAATAAACGACAGAAATCATTGTCTTGTTCTTTATCAATACCCAAAAAACCACACATAAACTGATATAGTATTTGGTTATAATACTTTCCTGTTAATTTATATAGTTTAGTCATATTTTTTTGAATTACAGGCATTAAGTTTGCAATTGTGCTGGCATCGTCCGTAGATTGCTCTATTGTTTTATAGTTTAGTTTTGCGCTTTTACCAATATCATAATTAGGGTTAAAAGTTTGTAAGCTCATAGTTTATTTCTCCTATAT
>CAVFEO010000047.1:0-8800 GCA_963621425.1 bacterium
TTTTATGTTACAATTAAAAAAAATAATAACAGAGAGGTTGTTATATGAAATTAGAAACAGATTATAGTAAAGTGTGGAAGTATTTTGCTAAGCAAGGTATTAAAACTATTGAAGATACAGATGTCGGCAATAAGTTTAATGATCTTATTGGTGGATTTATCAATAAAAGTTTTATAGAAGTTGGAATAGAAAGATTTTTAAAAAATGAACTTCCTATTGGCACAAAGTTTTGTTTTGCTTCTATATTATCAAAATGTGGTTTATCTGATGAAGAGCAAGTAAAATATGCAAATAGTTTTTTTTATGGACCTCTTAATAAGTTGTTCTTACCATTAGATGAGGGATATTCTGGGTCGCCACTAAATATGCCACTTGTCAGGCTTGATCTTTTAGAATATTTTGACCAAATTGATTATGATTTTTGTTTTAAATGTGGATTACCACCTTTTAGGTGTAAAATTTCCCCACAAATATTTGCAGTAACTTCAAATGTTAAAGATTTAATAATTTTAAACAAAAATGAAGAAGAACTTAAAAATTTATGGACAGAGTTTTTGCAATTTGTGAAAACGGCTAACCGTAATATTCCAGTTAAATTTGAATCCAATGTAAAAGGTCCAATTCCTAGTAAGGGGCGCTGGGCAAAGAAAATGAAGTATATGTTTAAAAAGTTACCTGATTTTCATGAAACTTCTCGATTTTTCGAGAAAGTTATTGAAGGCATAAGCAATGATTAGTAACATGTTATTGTAGCTATAGTTCAAAATATTTACATGTTAAAATTACTGAATATAAGAAATTAAAAAAGGCTAGGATATAGCCTTTTTATTTTATAGGTAATTCGGTTACAGCACATTCTGTTGTAAGAAGAGAAGTCGCTACAGATATTGCGTTAAGTAAAGCGCAACGAGTAACTTTTTTAGGGTCTATAATTCCGCAATCTTGCAAAGAAGTAAAGCAGTTATTTTGTGCATCATACCCAAAATTTTCATCATCATTTTCTAGCACGGTATTTACAATTACTCCGTCATCTTGTCCGCAATTAATGGCAATTTGTCTTAGCGGCGCTTGTAATGCACGCAATACAATTTTTGCACCAATTTTTTCATTTTCGTTAAAATTTTGCATTTGATTTTCAAGTGTTTTATAGCATTTAATTAATGCACAACCGCCACCAATAACAACGCCTTCTTCTATTGCAGATTTTGTTGCGGATAAAGCATCTTCTATTCTAAGTTTTCTTTCATTGCACTCAATATCTGTTGCTCCGCCAACTTTAATTACAGCAACTCTGTTTTGCAATCTTGCTAGTCTTTCGTTGTAAACTTTAACATCAAAATCATTATCGCAATTTTGCTTTAAATTTTTTATAGTTAAAATTCTTTCTTTAATTTGTTCTTTGTTTCCGCATCCGTTTATAATTGTAGAACTATCGCGTGTTATTGTAATTCTTTTTGCTTTGCCTAAATCTTGCAAAGTGGCATTTTCTAAATTGTTATTTTTTTCGCTAGAGATTAAATTCGCTCCAATACTTATGCAAAAATCTTCTAATATGTCTTGTTTTTGTTCGCCATATGCAAAAGATTTTACCGCAACAACATTTAAACTTCCTCTTAATTTATTCATTACAAGCGATGCTATTACATCATCAGAATAATCTGTTGCAATTAAAACTATTTTGTGCCCACCTTGTGCAATTTGTTCTAAAATAGGTAGTAGTTGATTAATACTATCTATTTTATCGCTTGTTACCAGTATGTAGGGGTTGTCCATTTCACAGATAAGGGCATCATTATTTGTGCAAAAATATGTACTTACATAACCTTTATCAAACTTTATACCATCAGTAACATCAAGCGTTGTATACATAGAATTGCTTTCTTCTAAAGTTATTACACCATCATTGCCAACAATTTCAAAACCCTTTGCAATAAGAGCACCAATATCTTCATCTTCACAAGAAATTGTTGCTATGTGTTTTATGTCGTTGTTGCTTTTAACTTTTCTAGAAATTTTTTCTAGTTTTTCTATAACAATGTAACCTGCTTTACGCATACCTTTTACTATATCCATTGGGCTAACACCAAAGTATGCATTTTTTAAACCTTCTTCTATTAAACTCTCCGCTATAACGCACGCTGTTGTTGTGCCATCACCAGCCATTTCGTTTGTTTTAGCACTTGCCTCAAAAACAATTCTTGCACCTAAATTTTCAAACTTATCTTCTAGGTTAATATTTTTTGCAATGGTGTAGCCATCATTTGTGATAAACGCATTAGGACCTTGTTCTAAAATTACATTTTGCCCCTTAGGACCTAAAGTTATTTTTACTGCACTGGTTAATTGCTTTGCTCCTTTTAATAATTTTTCTTTTGCTTCTTTTCCGTGTAATAATGCTGTTGGCATATAATTAATCCTCCTTTTCAATTTTGCATAAAATATCGCTTATTTTTATAACATAAAGTGTTTGCTCATCATAAAAAAATTCCATTGCACTAAAACTAGGATATAACACTATATCTCCTTTTTTTAGTTCGCATATGTTTCCGTTTTCATCTTTGTAATCTGCATTAATTGCAACTATTTTTCCTTCGCATGGTGTTTCTTTTACGCTAGATGGCAGTATTATGCCACTTTTGGTCTTTTTTTCTTTTGTTTTAATTTCTTTTAGAATAACTCTATCTAAAATTGGCGTAATTTTCATATTAACTCCTTTTTATAAATTGTAATCAAATTCTAATTTCTGTATAACAAAAACAAAATGTAAAAAATGGCTATTTTAGCAAAAAATGTCAAAAGTTTTCATATATATAAATTTTGCGCATAACCATAAAAAGAAAAATAGAATTCATTTTAACTATAACATAGAGGATGTGCAATATGGACTCAAAGTGGACAAAAGAACAGATTTTTTTTGATGAAGATGTAAAAAACAAAGAGTTTGGAACTTGTTACATAATAAAAAAGGCAAACTTAAAGGTTAAAGGCAAAAAATCTAAAATGTTTGTTTTTGTTTTTATTTTGCTTTCAATTTGTATAGGGTATTTTATTTTTAACATCTCAAGCAACCTCGTTAGTATGGCAAGCAGTCAAGAAGAAGGAAATTCTGCAATAATCCAGGCTAAAGACTATTATGCAGTAAGTATGGCAGATTTTTTTGATGCGGTTACAGCAAACAAAGTTGCTGAACAAAGTGTAGAACTAGGTGGAGCGGGTTTTGTTTATCAAAATCAAGGAAAATATTATGTACTTGTAAATGTTTATGATAAAGAAAACGATGCACTAAATGTAAAGCAAAAATTAGAGAATAAAAACTATAAGCAGGTTAGCGTTGTTTTGTTGCAAGGGGAAAGGTTGATTACTCATATTGTGCAAAAAGTAATAATATTTCATCACAAATAATTTTAGAAAATATAAAATTTTTTGATGAATGTTTTTTATTATATAAAACAATAAGTGAATCATTTGATAAAGGCGAAACATCTTTTGTAGAAGCAAAATCAAAACTCTTTTCAAGTTATAATGTGTACAAAGAGCAATTAGATAAACTGGTGCAATACAATGAAAAAAGTATTGATGATAAATTACAATTGTTAATAAATTGCAAGCAAAAAATGCTAGATATTATGCAAGCTAATAGTGATGTTTTTGCAAAAGAAAATAATTTTTCCGCTAATTTAAAATACGCAAGTATACAAGTTGTGCTAAATCGTATAAGTTTGTAAAATAATAAGTAAAATCAAGAATTTTGTTTGTAATTTTTTATGTTTTTTGCTATCCTATAAAGGTATAAAATTATAGGAAGGTAAAATTTAATGGATTACGCACAAGTGTTATCTGCTGAATTTAATATGAAGTTAGAACATTCAGCAAATATTATAAAATTTTTAGATGAAGGTTGCACTGTCCCTTTTATTGCAAGATACAGAAAAGAGTGGACTGGTAGTTGTGATGACCAAAAAGTAAGAAACTTTGCGGATAGGTTGCAATATCTACGCAATTTGCAAAAAAGAAAAGAAGAAGTTATCAACAGTATTACAGAGCAAGGCAAAATGACTGATGAACTTATGGAAGAAATTAATAATGCCTTAACTCAAACAGATGTTGAAGATATATACAGACCATATAAACAAAAGAGAAAAACAAGGGCAAGCGAAGCAATTAGAAAAGGTTTGCAACCTCTTGCAGATATTATTCTTGCTCAAAAGAATCAAACACAACCAAAAGTTGTTGCTAAAGACTATTTAACAGAAGAAGTAGCAACAATTGAAGATGCTTTACAAGGTGCTAAAGACATTATTGCAGAAATGATTAGCGATTCTGCTGATATTCGTAAGATTTTAAGAGAGCAATACTTTAACAGAGCAGAAATTGCTTGTACTTGGGTTGATGGCAAAGAAAATTCTAAGGTTTATGAAGGCTATAACGATTTTAGTGAAAGAATTAATAAAATTCCAAGCCACAGAATACTTGCTATTAATAGAGGCGAAAAAGAAGATTGTTTAAAAGTTAAGTTTAAAGTTAATGATGAAAACTTATTGTATTATATTTATAGGGCATATTTAAAACTTTCTAAAGAAGCTAGAGAAGATGCAAGCAAATATAATGAATGTAACATTCTTGTAAAAGAAGCGTGTGATGATGGTTTTACAAGGTTGTTGCAACCTAGTTTAGAAAATGAAGTTCGTGCAATGCTTACTGATAAAGCAAACGAACAAGCAATTAAAATGTTTGATAGCAACTTAAGACCATTGCTTCTTCAACCACCACTAAAAAACAAAGTTGTTTTAGGTTTTGACCCTGCATATAGAACAGGGTGCAAAATTGCAGTTGTAGATAGAACGGGTAAAGTGTTAGATAAATGTGTTGTGTATCCAACACCACCTCAAAATAAAACAGCAGAAGCAAGCCTTAAACTTACACAATTAATTGATAAATATGGCGTTGATGTAATAAGCATTGGCAATGGTACAGCATCAAAAGAATCAGAAATTTTTGTTGCAGATTTAATTAAAAAGCAAAGAAGAAAAGTAAGTTATATGGTTGTAAACGAGGCAGGTGCATCAGTTTATAGTGCATCTAAATTAGGTCAAGAAGAGTTTCCAACATATGATGTTACAGAGCGTAGTGCAGTAAGCATTGCAAGAAGGTTGCAAGATCCACTTGCAGAACTTATTAAAATTGATGTTAAGAGCATTGGCGTTGGACAGTATCAGCACGATATGCCACAAGCACGCCTTGGCGAAGTGCTTGGTTGGGTTGTGGAAGATTGTGTAAACAGCGTTGGTGTAGACCTTAATACAGCATCGTATAGTTTGCTATCTTATGTGAGTGGATTAAATAAATCTATTGCTAAAAACATTGTTGATTATAGGGTTGCTAATGGCGAATTTACAAGTCGTGAACAATTGCTTAACGTCCCAAAACTTGGAGCTAAAGCATATGAACAATGTGCAGGTTTCTTGCGTATAATTAATGGTAAAAACATTTTAGATAATACTGCAGTTCACCCAGAATCTTATGATGCGTGCAGAAAACTATTAAAGCATTTTAATATGTCAGAAGACGATGTTGCAAACTCAAATGTAGCACAACTTCCAGCACTTATTGAAAAAGAAGGCTATGATAAAGTTGCAGAAATTTGCGGAGTAGGTGAACCTACACTTGTAGATATTGTGCAAGAATTATTAAAGCCAGGTAGAGATATCCGTGATGAGTTGCCAAAACCAGTTCTTAGAAGCGATGTTATGGATATATCAGACTTGAAAGTGGGTATGGTGTTTACTGGAACTGTTAGAAATGTTATTGACTTTGGCGCTTTTGTAGATATTGGCGTGCATCAAGATGGATTAGTTCATATTTCAGAAATCTCTAAAGACTTTATTAAGCATCCAAGCGAAGCATTAAAAGTTGGCGATGTTGTTAAGGTTAAAGTTATAGGGGTTGACCTAAATAAAAACAGAATTTCGCTAACAATAAAAGGCTGTAGCGAAGTTGCCGATATGGATGAAAAGTAACAATTAAGATTAAAAACTCTATCAATTAGTCTGTTAATTTTGAAACTAGCAGAATATAAAAATTAAACACTTTAATCTAAAACTAGATTAGAGTGTTTTTTATTTTCCTCTTAATTGCAAACTAAAACAAATACTTCTGCAGTTGTCAAGGTTTGAGCAATGCTCAATACATTTTAACCTTGACTACAAGGAAGATTTGTTTACACTAGAAAAATAAGAGAAGAAAAAAGCAAAAGAGTGAAGTGCGTATGCTCACGCCAGCACTAACTCTTTTGCCCTAAACCAATTTTCTTTTGTGTGCTTGTCTTCGGTGGAGCGATGCGACACCGACTTGTATCAAGACAAGCACACGTTTAACTGCCATTAAAATAATTATAGTTTTTTATCTTTTGTTTCTAACTAACAAATCATCAGATTTATCTGGTTTTACCAAATATTGGTCAAGAAAATATTGTGGACCTTTATTCATAATTAAATTTAATTCATTTTCATTTATTGCTGTGAGACATAAAAAATTAACAATTTTTTTGGATAAAAATCCTCCAATATTTAAACTGAAAATACCGTGGTCAAAGCATGTCGGGAATGTTATCAACCCACTACACATTTCTGTTGTAGGAGCCAATTGTGTATTGTTTGCATCCATACTGAAAGTATGCCCGACAGAAAGCATTGAATTTGTTAAATAAGGTAACCTTGCTGCTGATTTCATAAGTTTTATAGGCCAGTTCCATTGTATATCTTTTAATGACTCGTTATCCAGTTTCCAATCTTTTGGCAAAATAGATATCAATTCGATATTTTTATATGGTGTGTTTGCCATATTATAACCACTCATACCAATAGTTGCAATTATGTTAAATGGGAATTTTTCGGTTGGTTCATAATGTACTATATCGATGTGCATATCATCACTAACAATTTCATGAAAAACTATATTACTATCCACAGCTCCCGCCATTGTAAAATATTTATTATAATGTTTTTCAATTTTATTTATTTCTTTTAAGCCTAAATAATATTTGTTCATTATTTACCTCCTTCCATTGAATGATTGTAACATACAATCTGCCGAAAGTCAATCAATTTTTTTAATACTGCTAGTTTCAAAGATTATACCCCTTAAGATAGAGTTTTTTTGTTTATTCATTTTCTAGTTTTTGTATTTGTTTTTTCTTATTGTTTTTGTAGATGATAACAGCTGCAATAATAATTAATATAATTGCAAGTATACCCAAAATAATGCCTATAATTTGAAGCCAAGTAATATCATTATAAACAACATATTTTGCTTCAATATAATAATCTGTTACAAGTTCGCCATCATTATCTTCAAACTTAATATGAAGATATGCATTTTCTTCTTTGTTTTTAGAATCTTGCATTACCTGAATTTCTTGACCGTTTTGTAGTTCATATTCTGTTGCAATATAAGTTTTTGTTTCGTTATCAAACTTATACAATGTTAATTTGTCTGTTGAACTATTTTTTTCTACTTTAGCGTTTGGTTGGAAGGTAGCAACGCCTTTTGTAGAGTTTGCGTCAATTGCGTAGCAAGCTTTTAAATATACGATATCGCCGTTATCTAATTGAACAGTGTAATATTGCATATCAGAAGCATCTTTATATCCGCAAGCAAGTCCTAAAATCTTAAACTCCTCGTTAAGTTTTGCTGTTTTACTGTATTTAAAAGATTCTGGAGAATCTTCAAATTCTAAACCTGTTGGTAAATAGTATAAATAGACATTTGCGTTACCTATAAACCACACTTTTATTTTGTTAAAAGTTGTTTGTTCTTCACTTACATCGTAAGTTAAATACTCTTTGTTAATATAAGTTAGCACATTTTTGGTTTCTTTATTTGCAATCATAATATATGCAAAACCATCATTTAAGGCACAAGTTTTATTAATTACAATAACTTTATCGCCTTCTGCTAAATCTAGCCTATATCCAGCATAGAAAGGATATTTATATGTTTTGCAGTTTTGGTTAACCCTTGCAATTGTTGCACCTGTTGCAGTAGGGTGCTCTTTAAAAGAGTAATCTGTTTTGAAATCGTTTAATATGTTAAAATAATTATTTATTTTAATTGTTTCAATTTTATGATATGTTTTATCGCAATTATATATAATTCCGGAACAAATATCAAAGGCCATATTTTCATATAGGCAATGTTCAATGTGTGGTAAGTTTATTGGAGTTGTAGGCATTGCAGAAGAAGGTATGCTCTTTATATAAAACTCGTTGCTAGAATTTTCTAATATGCAATACAAATTGTTGTTGTAGTCTAGCATAAAATCAACAATTTTGTCAGTATTAGGCGAAAATTTGTCCTCATTGAGAACACTTTGAGATAAATCTATGTTATATATAGTATTGTCAGCAAGCAAATAAATTTTATTACCGCTAGCATTTAATTTAATTCTTGTAGACCCAACAAAAGATAAAGCGCTTAAATTAACAAGTTCTGTTATTTGAGCGTTTTTATTCATGCTCAAAAGTTTTTTATTTACGCTATCAAGCATATAAACATATCCGTCATATCCGCACTGGATATCGCTTATGTTGTATCCGCTGATGGTTACAGATTTAGTTTTTGTTGTAGAGCTATTAAATGTTATAAGTTTTTGCTCTGTTTCTGTGTTAGAGATAACATAAGTGTCGCCATTAATGTTTACATCTAGAGCAGTTGGATTGTTTAATTCTTGGTCAGATATTTCAATATTAGTTTGATTTTTTAGGTCTTTTATAATAATTCTATTGTTCCCGCTATCTAAAAC
>CAVFEO010000048.1:0-8400 GCA_963621425.1 bacterium
ACCCTAAACAATGTGTATTCTTCCATAAATTCTTTTTCAAAAACTGTTGCGTAAACTTTGTTAGACTGCACATCTACTTCAATATTTGCTAAAAATTTATCCTGTAAAAAGCTTGTATTAAAAATAAATTTATCACTATTTTCTTTAAACCCATATTCAATTGCTTTATTTTTATTAAAAAAGTACCCTAAAAAAATGCTATCTTCTATTTTCATATTTATATACTAACATAAAATTAAACTTTTTACTACTATTATTAGTTCCTTTTGCTTTATTATTAGCTATGTTGGATTATAAAAAAGCAATCTTTTAAAACAATTTCGTTATTTTCATACTTTACTTTTGTTTAAAACAAACCCGATAGTTAAAAATATTAAAAAACAAATTATATCTGCAATGATAATTGTTGCCCCTACTGGAGTGTCTAACAAAATAGATACAATTATGCCAAACATAGCGCATACAACTGAAATTATTGCTGAACATATTGTAACAGATTTAAAACTTTTAAACACACGCATAGCAGAAAGTGCTGGAAAAATTACAAGAGCTGCAACTAAAAGAGAACCAACTAAACTCATAGCAACGACAATTACTATTGCAATTATTGTTGCAATTAAAATGTTATAAACATCAACTTTTACACCTGTTGCTTTTGCAAAGTTTTCATCAAAAGTAACGGAGAAAATTTTGTTATAGAAAAAAGTAAAGAATAAAATTACTGCAAGGCTTAGAGCAATGCAAAGCCACACATCAGTTGAAGTTAAAGTTAAAATTGATGTTGATCCAAAAAGCGTTGTACAAACATCGCCTGAAACATTTGAAGAGACCTTAAACACATTAAGCAAAAAGTAACCAATAGCAAGCGCACTAACAGAAATTATTGCAATTAGCGCATCGCCTTGTATTTTTTTGTTTTGGCTAGATTTTAAAAGCAAAATTGCGCATAAAATTGTTATTGGCAACACAAGTAGCATATTGTTTGTTAGTTTAAGCACACTTGCAATGGCTATTGCTCCAAACGCAGTATGAGATAAACCATCACTTAAAAAAGAAAAACGCTTTAAAACAAGAGTAACCCCCAAAAGAGCAGAGCAAAGAGCAATTAGTATGCCAACAATAAAGGCGTAGCGAACAAACGGAAAAGAAAAATAATACGCAAGAGTTTCAAATATATTATTCATTTGTGCACCCTCCTACAAAGTGTTCGTGCTTTGCACCAAGTTCACTTTTAGCAAATTCTTTTACTGTGCCAAAAAACGATTCTTTACCAATAAAAAGAATATGACTTGCATTTTTCATAGATGAAGAAATGTCATGCGTAATCATAATAATTGTTGTACCATTATTATTCAATTCTTTAATCATTTTATACATTTCCTGTGTGGCAAGTGGGTCTAACCCAGACACTGGTTCGTCAAGCACTAAAATACCACTTGACGCACACAATGCCCTTGCAAGCAACACACGCTGTTGTTGCCCACCCGAAAGTTCTCTGTAGCACACCTTTTGCAAAGAAAGTACGCCTAATTTTTGCATATTTTGTATTGCTTTTTCTTTGTCTTTTTTGCTATAAAATGGCTTATACCACACTTTTTGTATGCCAGATAACACAACTTCTAATGCAGTTGCCGGAAAATCTTTTTGAACTATCGTTTGTTGAGGCAAATATCCTACACTTTTATTTGAAAAACCATTTAAAAATTCAACCTTTCCACTTAGTTGTGGCAACAATCCAAGCAAAGTTTTTATTAATGTTGATTTACCTGCACCATTTTCTCCAACTACGCATAAATAATCACCTTTATTTACACTAAAAGTAATATGTTCTGCAACAGGTTTATCGTAACCAATTACTGCATCAATACATTGAATTTGTACATTATTATTCATTTGTTAAAGCCTCTTTTAATAAATTTAAATTTTGTTGCATTATCGACAAATATGTTACACCATTTCGCATATCTTCGCTTGATATCGTTTGCATTGAATTTAAGGTTAAAATGCTTTGATTTTTGCTTATAGTTGCATCTTTTACCGCTCTAGCGACTTTATCTTTAGAACCATCTATTTTTAAAATGTATTTTAGTTCCAAACTATCTATTTTATTTGCTAAAAATGTAACAGTTTCTGTACTAGCATTAACTTCTGTTGAACAACCAGGGAAAGCAGCAAAATATTCTATATTATAGTCTTTAACTAAATAACCAAAAGGGAATCTATCCGCCACAACAATTGTTTTATTTTGTGAGATTTCTACGGCTTTTTCATATTCGGTATCAAGCTCTTGCAAATTATTTAAATATTTTTTAGCGTTTTCTAAATAATATTCTTTGTTTACAGCATCAATGTCGCCCAACTTTTGAGCAAAATAACCAACATAAATACTTGCATTTTTTACAGATAGCCACACATGTTCATCAGTCTCTTCTTCACCGCTTTCTTCATCTTCAATTTGCATACCTTGCTTTATTTCTTCTACAAGTGCTTTATCACCCAACACTTCAAGCATATTTACAGACACCTGATTTTTATTACTAACATTTTTTAGCGCTTTACTTGTCCACTCTTCATCACTTTCTCCACCGATGTAAATAAAAACATCAGCAGTAGAGATTTTTGCCATATCACTAAAAGTCGGTTCGTAACTATGCATATCTGTACCATTTTTCATAAGTAGCGTCACTTCTACTTCATCTGTTTTTTCCCCAATTATTTGGTTCACCCAATCATATTGTGGAAAAATTGTGCAAACTATGCTTATTTTATCTTTATGTTCATCATCATTACACGCTGTAAAACAAAAACCTATCAAAATTAAGCATACTAACGCACATATTGAAATAAATACACTATGTACATTGTCCTTCATTTTTATTTTTCCTTTTTCTTATTACATTTTTCGCAAACCCCATATAATATAGTGCTTGACTTATCTATATTAAAATGGCTGTTTTTTAATATAGTCTTTTCCAATACTTCGCTTTCTTGTTCTGGCAAGTGTACGATATTACCACAATTTGTGCAAGATAAGTGTATATGCCCTTTACAACTAGCACAATCCACATATTGATAATACACAACTCTACTTTGAGCTTTTGCAAGCTTTTTAACTTTTCCATCATTCTCTAAATCTTTTAAGTTTCTATACACTGCGCTTAAACTTATATCATCTTTTTTTAAAGCATCCACAATTTCACTTGCAGAAAAAACTTTATCTTTATTATGTTCAAAAAAATCTATTAATACTTTCCTTTGTTCTGTTTTATATACCATTTTCAAACCTCTTAATTTGCGAATTATTTGCAATTTACTATACAAACAGCATTTTGTCAAGTCCTTTTTTATAAAATTTGCAAATTTTTCGCAATTTGATTTTATTTTAATATACTTTTTTATTAAAACATTTGATTAAATTGTTTTTTAATGCTATTATGTATTTGTTTTTGCGGGTGTAGTACATCGGTAGTATGCGAGCTTCCCAAGCTTGAGAGGTGGGTCCGACTCCCATCATCCGCTCCATTAAAAGTCCTTTTAGGACTTTTTTTGTTTACACTTGCATTAAATAATCATTTAAGTTATATTTATAAGAGAAAACTTTGGAGGTTTTATGAAGAAATTATCTATTTTTGCTTTTAGTATTATTAGTTTTTTATGTATAGCAAATTTTAGTGGATGCGACCTATTGGGTTCGTTGACAGATTCTTCTAGTAACACATCTAGTGGTAGTGAACCAACCAGTATAGAACTTATTACAGATGCAAATTTAACAAAAGATGCTGAAGATGATAACAATTATAACTTAACGCTAATTGCAGGAAATTCTTACAAAATTAACTACTCTATTGGCGATTATACAGGTAACGAGTATTATGTTACAATTGAATTAATATCTGATGATTATAAAGAATATATAACAGTTAATGAAGACGGATTGCTAACAGCAAAAGATGTTGACGAGCCAAAATATGCCGCTGTTAAAGTTGCTTTAAAAAAGAAAAATAAAACAGCTTCTGTAGACTACAAATATATATTCGTAAAAATTGAAACAGTAGACAATAACACTGATGTAGCCATAACTTTTGCCAAAGGCGATATGAGTTATGATAAACGGGCTTCTTATTATAATTGGTTCTTCAATTTGGCTTATGGAGAAAATTTTACAATTAAACCAATAATTAGCGGAATAGAAGATTTTTACATAACTTATAGTATTGATGACGAATATTCTGAATATGTTCAAGTTAAAAATACTGGTGTTGTAACAGCTATTAAAAATACAAGTGAATCAAAATCAATATTTATTAAGTTAAATGTGCACAATAGCAAAGATAAAATTGTTAAAGAAATGACTATCCCTTGCCATTACAACGGCACAAAACAAAGCGACAATGTAGATTATAAAGATTCTTTTATTACTCTTAATGCAAACACCCAAGTAAGCATAATAGAAACTGGTAATTATTATAATTACACTCTTGGAGTAGGCTTTGCAGACATAAATTATTTATTCCCTACTGTAACAATATCTAACTTTACAAAGGGGTACACATTAAATTTTGATAGGTCATCAGATTATAGTAATGTAAGTTTTGAACAAATTGATGGAAAAATTTATGTAAAAGTGACATCAGCAAATGTTAACAGCATAAAATCTTTTTATATTACGGCTACAGATGCCGAGCACAATATTATAGATAAAATTTTATGTAATATTTCGATAACGGGAATTGGAAAGGGAAACTTTAATGTTTTCTGCTATGAGAAGCAGGAAAGTTACACAGAAGATAAAACCATAAATTTATATAAAAACCAATACATAGACCTTAGCCCACAATTTAGTTGTGAAGGACTTATTTACAAAACAACAGATAATTCCATTGCGTTAAAAAATAATTTTTCTTATCAAGTATTTGATGGTAATGCTATTACAACAGAAATTATTCCACCAATTCAGGGTAAATACTATATTAAAATTTACGCAGATAAAGTAGGCGTAAGCAAAATGGCACTATCTTACACTCATACTGATAATGCGGAAGCTGTATACAATTACTCAATAACCATTACCTTTAATGTTATAGATAAAGTAATTGATGAAATTTATGTTATAAATCCTGAATATATAACCATAGAGGATTCAACAGCATATGTTAACGGCAAAATTGTTGCAAAATATAATGATGGTAGTATTTTAAGTTTAAATGGTTTATCTATTGGGCAAGAAATTTTAGATACCGCTGAAGCAAATATTAAACAAGTAACTTTTTCTTATAACGGAAAAACTTGCACTTATAGTGTTGATTTAACTAAGACAAATGCCAAAACTAAATTAGATACAACATACTACGATTATTGGAATAGCGCCATTAAAACCACCCCTCTATCTGGCAATGTTAAAGTGCTTGTAATACCTATATGGTTCACAAACTCTAGCACATTTATTAGCGAAAGTTTAACAGACTATGCCGGTCTTAACCAAAAGCAACAAGTTTTGCAAGATTTAAATACTATTCTTTTTGATGATGGTTTTAATACGGGTTGGAAAAGTTTGAGGCAATTCTATTTAGAAGAATCTTATGGTAAACTATCTTTAAGTGGTACTGTAAGTGATTGGATAAATGTTGATAATCCATCAACAGCTTACCAACACGGCTCTACATCATCAACCCCACTTGTAGACCAAGTTGTAGCACAATATTTTAACACTTCTGCAGATACTCCAAGCAATTATGATAGCAATAATGATAATGTAATTGATGCTTTAATGATTTATTATGGTGCGCCTTATTTAAGTTCACCAACAAATGCTAGCCAATATTCTGAACAAAGCAGAGGCTATGTATCTAGAACTTCTAAAACTATAAGCGGTACTTCTTATAAATATTCAAATTATTCTTTTATAAATTTTGCTGATATGTACAATATAAGAGCTTCTGCTAATTCTATAAATCAATTGCAGACATGTGCAGATTTATCACATTTTTCAACATATTTAAGTTCAGAGACTTCAATTCACGAGTTCGGACATATGTTAGGTCTTTACGACTTGTACGATACTGTTATTGATAGCAAAATATTCCCTGCTGGTGCTTTTACTATGCAAGATTATGATGTTTGCGGTCATGACCCATACAGCGTTATGTCTTTGGGTTGGGCTAATCCTTATATATTTGATGCAACAGCTTTAAGCGAAACTAGTTATGAAATTACAATAAAAGACTTTCAATCTAGCGGAGATGTAATTCTTTTAACCCCAAGTTGGAATAGCGATAATTCTCCTTTTGATGAATATATATTGATTGATTTATACTCTCCAACAGGTTTAAATGAATACCATTCTCAAAGATATAGTACAATATTCGATAGTTCTAATGTTGGTATTAGAATATGGCACATTAATGCATCTTTAGATAGCGAAACAAAGAAACATATTTATAACAATGATAGCAGTGAAAGCGCTTCTGATAATGATACTAAACATCTTGTACACTATATTAGAAATGATGTTAATAGTGAGTATGGAATAAACGCACAAAGAATGTCTAGCGATACCCTATTTTATAAAGGAGATACATTTAATATTGCAAAATACAACTCACAGTTTAAAGAAAATGGCACCCTAGATGGCGGGCAAAGTTTAAACTGGGAAGTATCTATTGTTGATATAACTATAGATGCAAACGGAAACGCTAGTGCAACAATTAGACTAACAAAAATTATTTAAAACACAAAAAAACCGCTAAAAATAGCGGTTTTTATTTATAAATTTGTAGTTGGTTTTGCTTTTGCAAACATCTTTATAAATGCTTCTAAGTCTTTAATATAAGGCATACCTGCTTGAGCAGTTTCTTTAGCAAGTTTTAGCCTTGATGCACATTGAGCTTTAGTAACGGCATCTTTTATTGACATCCCTTGAGTTAAAAATGTTGCAAAATTTCCGCAAAATGTATCGCCAGCACCTGTTGTATCCACAATTGGTAAATCACATTTAATGGAAGGGATTTTAACTATTTTTTTACCATCAAAATAACAAAGCCCTTTATCGCCCAATGTCATAATTAATTTGTTCGGAAGCATTTTTATGCATTGTTTTTCATCCTCACAATTGCATATGATTTTACTTTCTTTTGCATTTGCTATTATGTAAGTAATTTTGTTTATTAATTCTGCATTGTCTTCTTGATTAATAACAAGTCTATCAGGGTGACAAGGTGTAACCACAATTGGTATACTATTGTCATAACAAAAATTAATCAACTCCACGCTCACTTCTTTTGCAACTTTAAACTGAGCCACAACCATTTTAGATGCTAAAATAATATCTTTATATTTTTGTACTAATTCTGGTGTAAAACTTAAAATAGCTCCCTTTGTCCTAATAAGTTCGTTGTCCGCATCTTTGTAACTAATCTTTGTGTTGGTTGTGTCGTTTTGTAACCCTTCTTCTTGTTCAACATACTTTGTTTCTATTTTGTTTTTCTTTAAATTGTCAATGATTCTTTTACCTATTTCATCTTTACCCACTCTAGAAATTATTACAACCTTAGCCCCTGCTCTTGCCGCTGCAACCGCCTGATTTGCCCCTTTAGAGCCTGGTGAATATAAATCTGGTTTATCATTGTATGAGCCATCAGCCTTTTGGTAATAAAACATATCTAAGCCACAGCCACCAAAAACACAAATATCATATTTCTTTGTCATAAATCTCCCTCTCTACAATTACTTTATAGTGATATTTTAATTAAAAAGCTTCATTATTTCAAATAATTTCTACTAATATTAAAAAAGCCTATAAACATTAGGCTTTTATCTAATTTATTATATCTTCATCAGATTTTTCAATTTTATTTATGCTTTCTGCGGAAATATCTGCACCATATTTAAAAATGCAAGAAATGATAACAAAACCAAGGCCAAGACCAAACATTGATGTGTAGCCATACCCTTCAAAAATAACATTTTCACTAGACAAAACAAAAATTATATGTACTATACAGCAAACAAACGCATAAATAAGTGGAAGTATTATAAGCCAAATACCAAGCTTAAACATTTTTGATGCGCCTTCATATGTAAAAGGCGTTCCCTCACTTAATTGATACCTAAAATATTTCTCTGCCATTTTACAAGTAATTGCTTCAATAATACATGCAATTGTCGCACAAATTAATGCTAAATATATAGAAGGCATATTTAAATTAACTTCTTCTTGCAACTTATCAGCAAAAGACACTCCCTCAAGAATTGTGTCTTTAAACGCAATTACACTAATTAGACTTAACACGATACAGCAAGCGCCCACTATTGATAAAATAAATAATATTTTGCTTATTATTTTACCTGCTTTTGCTAAATTTTGCAAAGTTTTTAATGATTTCATTTTCCTACCCTCTCTTA
>CAVFEO010000049.1:0-7020 GCA_963621425.1 bacterium
ACCAGCAAGTGAGGTTAAAATTGGTAGCAGGCATCCAATTAATTTAGTTATAAATAAAATCAAAAAGGCTTTTGCAGAAATGGGCTTTTCAATTTTCTTTACAAACGAAATGGAAAAAAGCGACTATAATTTTGATAAGTTAAATATTCCATCAGACCATCCAGCAAGAGATAGCCAAGATACTTTCTATTTAGATAATGACTATGTTTTAAGATCTCACACAACAACTTTCCAAAACTATGTTTTAACTAAATATAAACCACCAATTAAAATGGTAAACTTTGGCAAAGTGTTTAGGGGAGATGAACCAGACGCTACACATATGCCTGTATTCTATCAGTTTGATGTAATGGTTGTAGATAAAGATTTATCTATTGCTGACCTTAAAGGCTTTTTAGAAAATTTTGTTAAAAAGATGTTTGGCGAAAGCACTGAAATAAGAATTAGGCCATCTTTCTTCCCATTTACTGAACCAAGTGTTGAAGTTGATGTTACTTGTGTTAAATGTGGCGGTAAGGGTTGTTCTGTATGTAAAAAGAGCGGTTGGATAGAAATTTTAGGTGGCGGGATGATACATAACAATGTGCTAAAACAAGCAGGCGTTGATTGCAATGAATATTCAGGATTTGCTTTAGGTATTGGCGTTGATAGAATTGTTATGAGTATGTTGTCTTGTAATGATTTAAGAAATCTTTATGAAAATGATATTAGATTTTTAAAGCAATTTAATTAAAAGGAAAAGATTATATGAAATTTTCAAGAAAATGGTTAAATGAATATGTAGATATTCAAGACATAGAATTAAAAGAACTTGTTGATAAATTAACACTAAATAGTTTTGAAGTAGAAAGTGTTGAATATCAAGGCGAAAGTTTAAAAAATATAGTTGTTGCTAGAATTGAGAGTGTAGAAAAGCATCCAAACGCAGATACTTTGCAAGTTTGCAAGGCAAATATTGGCGATAAGGTTTTGCAAATATTAACAAGAGCAACTAATGTTTTTGCTGGTGCTTATGTTCCTCTTGCTCTAGATGGTGCAATTTTACCTAATGGGTTAGAAATTAAACCTACAAAAATGCGTGGCTTAGACTCTATGGGTATGTTCTGTGGCAGAGAAGAAATAGGGCTAGAAAAAGATGATAATGACGGCATTTATATATTAGATAAAGACTATCCTTTAGGTGAAGATATAGCAAAAGTTATTGGGAAAGATGATTACATTTTAGATGTTACAATTTTATCTAATAGACCTGACTGCAATAGTATTTATTATTTTGCAAAAGAAGTTGGTGCTATTTTTAATAGAAAAGTTAAAAATTTGGCACTTAATTATAAGGCAGATTCAACTGTTAAGTCTAGCATTAAAGTTAAAGTTGATACTGCTAATTGTTTGTATTATGATGCTGTTGTAGTAGAAGATATAAAAAATGTAGAATCTCCAAAGTGGATGCAAGAAAGACTTGCGACTGTTGGCATTAGACCTATTAATGCAATTGTAGATATTACAAATTATGTTCTAACAGAAATTGGCCAACCAATGCACGCTTTTGATTATGATAAAATAACTTCATCATCAATTATTGTAAAGCAAGCACAAAATGGAGAAAAATTTACAGCATTAAATGAACAAGAGTATACTCTTGATGATAATATTATGGTTATTGCAGATGCAAAAAGGTCTATGGCACTTGGTGGAGTGATGGGCGGTATGGATGCAAGTGTAAGCGATAATACTAAGTCAATTGTATTTGAAAGTGCAAGTTTTGCTCGTGGTAACATTAGAACAACAGTAAGAAAGTTGGGCTTAAGTTCTGATAGTTCTGCCCGTTTTGAAAGGGGCGTTGTACCTTATTTGTGCGATATAGGCTTAAAAAGGGCTCTAAATTTGATAAATGAGTTGAAAGTCGGAAAGATATCAAAGGAAATTGTTTCCGTTAAAAATTACACTAAAAATAATTGCGTTGTAAATTGTAAACTTTCAAACATTAATAGGCAGTTGGGCCTTGATTTAACATTCTCAGATGTTAAGAAGATTTTGGCAAGGCTTGATATTGTTGCAACTCAAACGGATAAAGATGCATTTAAATGCGAATATCCTCAATACAGAAATGATATTTTTGGCGAACAAGATATTGCTGAAGAAATAATTAGAATATACGGTTTTGATAAGGTTAAACCTACTTTAATGGAAAAAGCTCATTATTCTATTCAGTTGCCAAACGAAAAATATGAAAGACAAGAAATTGTTAGTTCACTTTTAACTAATATTGGTTTAAATGAAGCAATTTGTCTTGTGCTTGAAAATAAAAACATTCAAAAACTAATGCTTTTAGATGATAAAGAAGTTGTATCTATTAAAAATCCACTTAGCGCAGATTTGCAATCTCTTAGAAAAAATGCTATTTCTTCATTATTAAATGTTGTTAAGTATAATAATGCACACAGTAACAAAAATTTAAGTTTATATGAAGTTGGTAAAGAATACTCTGTAATAGATGGAAAGTATGAAGAAAAAGATGTTTTAACAATGTGCTTAACTGGTAAAAAGCCTGATTTCTTTACAGTTAAAGGTTGGTGTGAAGCTATTGCTAATGCATTTAATACCAAATTTGAATATAAGCAAGATATAGATTTACCTTACTTAAATACTTATCAAAGTGCAAGTATTTGGTGTAATGGTAGTAAGATTGGGTATATTGGTGCAATTCATCCAAGAGTAGAAAAGAACTTTGACTTAAACGAAAAAGTTATAGTTGCTTGCATTGATTATATGGCAATTAATAAAGAAGAGGGAATACACGAAGTAAAAGCATATTCTAAATACCAACCAGTTATTAGAGATTTTACATTCTTAGTTCCTAACGATATGCAATATGCAACTTTATATAACGAAATAGAAAACTCTAAAGGTAAACACTGCGTTAGCGTATCTTTAAAAGATGTATATACAGGTGAAAATGTTCAACAAGGTTATAAGAGTATGACTTTTGAACTAGTATACGAAAAACTAGAAGGAACATTTACTGACGAAGAAATGGCTAATATGGTATCTAAATTGTTAAAGGCATTAAAATACAAATTAAATATTAACTTAAAGGATGAAATTTAATGATATTCTTAGATAATGCATCAACTACTAAAGTTTTTGATGATGTGATGGCGGTATATAGTAAATATAGTACAGACTTATTTTATAATCCAAGTGCTCCATATATTAGTGCTAATAATGTTAAGCAAGATATTACTATGGCAGAAAAGCGAATATTAAAATTTATTAATGCGCCAGAGAATAGTAAGATAGTATTTACTAGTTGCGCAACAGAATCTAATAATATGGCAATATTTTCATCTCTTAATAAAAGTTTTAAAAAAGTGCTACTATCTGTTGGAGAGCATAGTTCTGTTTATAATTTGGCACAAGAAATTATGAATAGAGGCTTTGAATGTGAGTTTGTTAAATTAAAAGCAGATGGAAAAGTTGATGAGGCAGATTTGGTTAGCAAAATGGATAGTAATGTTGGGCTTGTTGCAATTATGCATGTTAGTAACGAAACCGGAGCCATTAATGATATTGAGCATCTTGTTAAAGTAGTTAAGGGAATAAACCCTAATTGCCATTTCCATTGTGATGGCGTACAGGCTATGTGTAAGATTAATGTTAATGTAAAAGCATTAGGTGTTGATACATACACTTTTAGTGGTCATAAAATCCACGCACCTAAAGGCATTGCAGGTTTGTATGTTAAAGGCAACATATTACCTTATATAATAGGTGGCGGGCAACAAAATGGCTTGCGTTCTGGTACAGAAAATGTTGCAGGTATTATGGCGCTTGATAAAGCAATACAAATGGCTAAGGTTAATGAAAATTATAAATATGTGCAAAGTTTAAATAATTTAGCAAGAGAAATTTTAAAGGCAGATACTAGAATTAAAATTAATTCAAGTATAGATAATTCTCCATATATATTAAGCATAAGTGCAGTAGGAGTTAATGGCGCAACACTTGTAAATATGATGGATAGTGATGGAGTTTGCTTAGGTATAGGCTCTGCTTGTAGCACTAAAAAATCAGGTAATACTACACTAGAAGCAATGGGAAAAGATAAAAAAGAAGTTTTAGGTAGTGTTAGAATGAGTTTTTCTGCATCAAACACGGCTAATGAAGTTGAGTTTGCTTGCAAAAAATTATTAGATAATTATCAAAGGTTAAGTAAGATTTCAGGAAGATAAAATGAATAAGGAAAAGGTTTTTATAGTTAGATTTGGAGAACTATATTTAAAAGGCAAAAATAGATATCAGTTTGAAAATGCACTTGTTAATAATATAAGAAGGGCATTAAAAGATACAAATGCCGTTATCCAAAAAATTACTGGTAGAATTATTGTTAGCAATATTGAAGAAAACGAACTTGAAATAAAAGAAAAAATAGGGCAAGTTTTTGGAATTAGTTCATATAGTATTGCAACAAAATTTGAAACAAGTGAACAGAATATTATTGATTTTTGCAAGACGATAAAGTTAAGCAATACTACATTTAAAGTAGAAGTTAAAAGAGCAGATAAGAGATTTTTAATTCACTCTAATGACTTAGAAAAAATGTTAGGTTCTATAATTTTAGAAAACAACAGCACTGTTAAAGTTGATGTTCATAATCCGCTTGTAAAAGTTGATGTGGATATTAGAGAAACGGGTAGTACATATGTGAGCTTTGAAAAAATAAATGCACTTGGTGGTATGCCTGTAGGCACTGCTGGTAGTGGATTGTTAATGCTTTCAGGTGGTATAGATAGCCCAGTTGCAGGCTTTTTAATGGGCAAGAGAGGGCTTAATATAAATGCTGTTTATTTTCATAGTCATCCATACACAAGTGAACAAGCTAGACAAAAAGTTAGAGATTTGGCTAAAATTATTTCTAAATACACTGGAAAATTTATTTTATATGAAGTTCCATTTACTAAAATTCAAGAAGAAATAAAAGTAAACTGTGATGATAGATATACAATTACAATTATGCGTAGACTTATGTATAAAATAACTGAACAAATAGCAATTAAGCATAAATACGATTGTTTAATTACTGGCGAAAATTTAGCACAAGTTGCCAGCCAAACTGTGCAAGGAATAACAATTTCAAATTCAGTGCTTACAAAATTGCCAATGTTTAGGCCACTTATCAGTTTTGACAAGTTAGAGACTATTGCTATTAGTAAAAAAATCGGCGCTTACGAAACTTCTATTTTGCCATATGAAGATTGTTGTACAATATTTGTACCTAAAAATCCAATTATTAAGCCATCATTAGATGTTGCAATTAGTGAAGAAGCTAAAATTCCAGCATTAAATGATTTAATTCAAATGGCTATAGATAATACTGATGTTGTTACTTTTGAATAAGAAATTATAAAATATTGACTTTTTTGTAGTTTGTGATATATTAACTAATAGAAAAATATTTTTGAGGTATGTTATGGAAGGTAAAAGAATTTATTTTGATAATGCTAGTACAACTAAACCTAGCAATGAAGTAGTTAGAGAAATGATGCAAACTTATGTAACTTGTTTTGGTAATCCTAGTAGTTTGCATAGCTTTGGCAGAGAAAGTGTTGCTTTAATAGACAAAGCAAGAGCACAAATTGCAAAAGCAATAGGCGCAAAACCTAATGAAATTTATTTTACTTCTGGTGGCACAGAGGCTAATAACTGGGCTATTAGAGGCCTTGCTTATGCAAACAAAAATAAGGGTAATCATATTATTACATCTAAAATTGAACATCCTAGCGTATTAGAGGAGTGCAAAAAACTTGAAAAAGAAGGCTTTGAAGTTACTTATTTAGATGTTGATGATAAGGGTATTGTTAAACTTGAAGAGTTACTACATTACATTAATAGCAGAACAATTTTAATTAGCATTATGTCTGCTAATAATGAAGTGGGAACTATTCAACACATTCAGGCAATTGCTAAAACTGCTAACGAAAAAGGTATAAAATTCCATACAGATGCTGTTCAAGCTGTTGGCAATTTAACATTTAATGTTGATGCTATGGGTATTGACGCTATGAGTATTTCTAGTCACAAAATTAATGGTCCAAAGGGTGTTGGGGCTTTATATGTTAGAAATGGCGTTAAGATAGATAACTTAATTGTTGGTGGAAAGCAAGAACGCGGTTTGCGTGGTGGTACGCAAAATGTTCCAGCAATTGTTGGCTTTGGTAAAGCAATGGAAATTGCTTCTCAAGATATGACTGCAAAAAATAAAAAAGTTAGAGCATTAAGTGAGTATTTGTTAAAGAAGTTAGACGAAAACTTTGAAGATATTAAATTTAATGGTCATCTTGCTCAAAGAATCCCTGGCATTGTAAATATTAGTTTTGACTACATCAAGGCAGAAAGTATTATCACTATATTAGACTTAAATGGAATTGCTGTTTCTGCTGGTAGTGCGTGTACTGCTGGTTCTGTAGAAGTAAGCCATGTTTTAAAAGCGATGGGGCTTGATGATATTATGGCACAAGGTGCAATTAGAATTTCTTTATCAGCATCAAACACAAAGGAAGAAATTGATTATTTTATTGAAAAGTTAATTCCTATTGTTTCTAAGTTAAGAAATATTAGTCCATTAAGAAAAAGAAAAAAATAAGGAGTGAAATGGATGTATAACGAAAAAATATTATCACTTTTTGAAAAACCTAAAAATGTTGGCATTGTAAAATGTGCTGATGGTATGGGAGAAGCTGGCAATGTTGAAGATGGCCAAATTGTTAAAATTTACATTAGAGTAGAAGACGAAGTTATTAAAGAAGCAAAATTTAAGGCATATGGCGGAGTTTTAACTATTGCAGGAGCTTGTGAATTAACTAATTTAATTAAGGACTATATGGTTGATAAAGCAAAAATGCTTACAACTGCTGACTTGGCTAAGTCTTTAGAACTTGATGGAGTTAATTATCCTGAATTAGATATTTGCATAGAAGCACTTATTACTGCAATATCTGAATATTATAAAAATCAATTATG
>CAVFEO010000049.1:7030-8399 GCA_963621425.1 bacterium
GGTGCTTTATGAAAGATTGTTTGATTATTGGTATGGCTTTAGGTTTTATTGCAGGTGCGATACTTGTTCAAAGTAATAAAGAAGCGCGTGAACTTGTTAAACAAAGCAAAGATGCTGTAAAACAAAAAATTGAAGATATTAAAGAAAATATAGAAAATAAATAAATCGCCTTAATTGGCGTTTTTTTCTTAAATGCATATTAATATAAAACATTTGACAAAATATTACTTGTTTTGTATAATTAACTTATTAATGTTAATCATTAAAATAAAAGTGGTAGAAATATATGAAAATAATGGCTTTAGATTTAGGCGATAGTAGAATTGGTATTGCGTTTAGCGATATTATGAAGATTATTGCCGGTGGTTACGAAACATATAATAGGCTTAAAAATGATAAAGATTATGACCATATTTGTGAACTTGCCAAAAATAATAGTGTAGATGAAATAGTCATTGGCTTACCAATTAATATGGATGGCTCTGAAGGCGAACGCGTTGTTATGGCTAGAGAGTTTGGTGCCAAATTATCAAGTATGTTGCCAAATGTTAAAATTAATTATATGGATGAAAGACTTACAACTGTTAGCGCAGAAAGAGTTTTACTTGAGGCTGATATAAGCAGAGAAAAAAGAAAAAAAGTCATTGATAAAATTGCTGCAACAATAATTTTGCAGGCGTATATGGAAACTAGGAAATAATAGGAGTTTATAAGATGGAAGAATTAAGTATTTTTGATATTATTTTAGATGAAAATAATTTTGATAACATTGTTTTATATGATGAAAAAAATAAACCGGAAGAATTTGAGCAAATTGCATATATTCCACTAGAAGAAAAAGATTATGCTATTTTAAAACCTGTTAAGCCTTTTAAAGGTATGGCTGAAGATGAAGCTATAGTTTTTGAAATGGTTGAAGATGAAAACGGCGAAGAACAATTGCTAGCAGTTGAAGATGATAAGATTGCAGAGCAAGTATTTAATGAATATTATAGAATTTTTGATGAAAACAATAAAAAATAAATAATTATGGCACGATTAAATATCGTGCTTTTTTCTTTTTATGACAAAAACAGATTATATGCCACATTTTATTAGTTATTAATTCTACATATAAAAAAATGGTTTTAATAAGAATAAGTGAGGTGTTTTTATGTTAAACGATATTCTTCCAGAAAACTTGTATAATTTGATAAAAAAGTATGTGAATACAGTTAAACTTTTTGAAATTAGATTAAGACTTAATAAACCAATTATATTAAATGTTGCTAATACAATTTATGGCATAAACGAAGAAGGCCTTTGCCAGCATAATAAAGGAATTAAAGCATCAAAACAAATTATTGATAAAATAGTTAGCCTTGCATCA
>CAVFEO010000050.1:0-3834 GCA_963621425.1 bacterium
ATTTACATAATATTCTTTTTCTTGTTTTAAATTAGATATCATTTCAAAAACGAAATTTATATCTATGTTTATAAAATTTTTTAGTAATATTATTACTCCAATTCTTCTTACAAAAATTTCTTTTGAGGCAATACAAGTTTTAACAAAGGAAACAATATTTTGCTGTCCTAACTTTTTTATTTTCAAATTAAAAATATCACAATGTGCCCAGCAATCTATCACTCGGATATATTTATTAAAAAACTTTGTGAACAATTTATAGTCAGTTAAAGAGGTTAACACCTTGCCATATATAATTGAAATGGGGTAGTTGGTTATATCACAATTTTCTAAAAACAAAATATAATTACCATGACATATTTGTTTTACAATAGAATTAATTACACTGCTTCTAATAGCATAGCAAGTTAAATTAGTATTAACAATACGCTTTTCAAATTCTATATCTTTTGCGCTTCTTTTATTTTTGACTAGAAAATTATTTAAATTATCAAAATCTAATTTATTCCACAAATAATTTGTAAAATCCATAATTCTCTCCCGAATATTAGTAAAAAAAGCTATAAAAATTATATATAATTTTAATTAAATATCATAAACTAAAATTAATCTAAATTAATCAGCTCATAATCTCTTGAGCCAAAATTTAATTTTTCAGCACTTTCTATTGTATGAATTCCGTTTCTACTTTCAATTCTTTCAATTAAATGAGCTTTACCAGAATCTGTTGAATTGTATACTAAATCTATGCATGCTTGGTCAATTGCAATAGGGTCAATACTTGCTAGAATGCCAATATCTTTCATGCATGGGTCTTCTGCAACAGCACAGCAATCGCAATCTATAGACATGTTTGCCATAACATTAATAAAGGCAATATTATTTTTAAATTTATTATAAACAGCACTTGCTGCATCTGCCATACTTTCTAAAAACTCGTCATGGTTTGATGTCCATATTTTATTAGGTTCGCCCGCACCGTGAATATATGCTTTGCCATAGGATGAAGCGCACCCAATAGATAATTGTTTTAAAGCACCTCCATAACCACCCATAGGGTGACCTTTAAAGTGTGAGATAACAAGTAAACTATTATAATTTTTTAAATTTTTACCCACATAATCTTGCTTAATAATTTTTCCGTTGGGTATTTGTAAAATATCATCTGGACCTTCTGCATCCATTAAATCAACTTTATAAAACTTATTCCAACCATGTTTTTCAATTAATTTTCTATGTTTTGGGGTAGAGTTTCTTTCTCCATCATATGCAGTATTACATTCTACTATTGTACCATTAACATAATTAACAATGTCTTTAAAAAATTCAGGTTTTAGATAATTTTGGTTGCCGTCTTCGCCAGAATGAACTTTTACTGCAACATTTCCTGTTAGTTCTATATTTAATGCTTTAAACATTTTAACAACATTTTCACTTGTAATATTTTTTATAAAATAAACTTTTGATTTTTGCATAATTACCTCTCTAAATAAAAATGGAGCCAATGGCGAGGATCGAACTCGCGACCTGCTGATTACGAATCAGCTGCACTACCAACTGTGCTACATTGGCAAATTATGGCCAATTAAAGCCATAATATAACTAAATATTTCTAATTAAACCTATAACTTTTCCAAGGATTTTAACATCGTCAAAATACATTGGATCCATAGAATCGTTTTCCGGTTGAAGTCTTATTCTGTTTTTTTCCTTATAGAATCTTTTTACAGTTACACTTTCATCAACCATTGCCACAATAATTTCGCCATTATCTGCAGTGTTTTGTTGGCAAACAACAATTTTATCGCCATCAAATATTCCTGCATTAATCATACTATCCCCATGAACATTTAAAATAAACAAGTTGCTTTTGTTAAACATTTCATAAGGTAATTTCCATTTTTCTTCATATTCTTCAACAGCAAGTATTGGTTGACCAGCAGCGACATTACCAACAATAGGGATATCAATTGTATCTTCGTGATAAAAAGAAGAAGTGTTTTTGTATGAGTATTTTTTAGTAGGGGCAGAATGCACATTTAAAATGCTACGCCATTTATCGTCTTTAATTAAAAAGTTAATAGCACGGCTTTTTTGGTTGACTTTACTTATAATACCTAAATCGCATAATTTGTCCAAGTAGTATTTAACCGTACAGGTAGATTTTACATCTAAATATGATGCCATTTCTCTAACAGTAGGGAAGAAACCTTTTTCTTGTTGAAAATCTCTAATGTATTCTAGTAAATCTAGCATTGTTGCATTGATATTTTTTCTCATATTTTCACCTCGGCTTTATAATAACACATTTTAAAGTGCTAGTCAAACATTTGTTTTACTTTTTCAATTTTACTTTATTTGCTGTTTCTCTCTTTAAATCTTCATTTATTGCGGCATAGTGTTTTCTTGTTGTGTTAACATCTTTGTGCCCAAGCATTGTAGCAACAATATAAATATCTTGTGTTTCTCTATATAAGTTTGTGCCAAAAGTACTACGCAATTTATGTGGCGAAATATTTTTTAAATGCACAACATTTTTTGTGTATTTTTTAACCAAATCTTCAACAGCACGAACACTAATTCTCTTTTTTTGTGTTGATAAGAAAAATGCGTTTGTATGTCCAGCAAGTGGGGTAATTTTATCTCTCACTTGTTTATATTCAAGCAAAACTTCTCGTGTTTCTTCTGGGAAATACATAACAGTTGAATTTCCGCCTTTGCGTGTGATTTTAAAAGCGTTTTCTTCAAAATTGATGTCATCATTATCAATTCCCACAAGTTCGCTAATTCTGATGCCGGTGCTTAAAAATAAATACATAATAGCGTTATCACGTGCACTCATATGTTGAATATATTTTTTATTTTGTTTTGAAAATGTAGATAGGGTAGACACTTCATCTAACACTTCAACCATTTCGTTAGGCTCAAGTCTAGTAATTTCTTTATCGTGTAGTTTTGGACTATCCACCTTTTCAATTTGATTGGTAGCAATTAAGTTGACCTTAAACAAATAATTGAAAAAAGAACGCAAACTTGCAAGTTTTCTTGATTTTCCGCTTAAAGAATTTGAATGCTCAACATCGTCAATTTCGTAATGAGTTAGCCAATTTAAATAAGCCTCAAAATCTTGATATTGTAACTTTTCTAAATTTTCGCAAGTAATATTTTTTATATCATTATAATAGCCTTTAACATATGCAAGATAATAAAAAAACAATTTAATATCGTGGGCATAGTTCATTTGCGTAAGAGTTGATGTTTTATTTTGGATGCTGTTAAAATAATATTCGCAATAAGCAGGTAGTTCATTTAGTATTTCTTTAGTTTTAGCGATATTTCTAGCATCTCTTATTTGAATAAAAGTTTTTTCCATAATTAAAACATAGCATAAATTCAAAATAATAACAAATGGATTGACTAATTTTGTTAATTTTTGATATAATTAATTATTGCGAAATAGGGTGGTGAGTAATGCAAAAATTTGATGAAAACACTTTGAGAAATATGGCAAAAGGTGTTAGTTGCTACTACATAAAGCCAGATATAGATGATTTTATTAGTGATTTACAAGAAATGGCTTATGAGGTATTAATGGCATCAAAAAGAAATGATATTTCTGTGGAAATAAAACCTTTTGGTGCATACAATATTTACGAACTTTCAAACCAGCAAGAATATATAAACTTGGGCATAGTTTTATCTAGTGATTTACTGTATAAAGATACTGAAAAAGTGGGGGAGATGAAGCTAAAAACCAAGCGAAAAAAGGCTTGTTTTCTTGAGGAATTTAAGTATTTATTGGTAATTTTATTAGAGAAATATTTAGCTCATAAA
>CAVFEO010000050.1:3878-5560 GCA_963621425.1 bacterium
ATAAAAATGAATAATAATTCACTTTTTGTGGAAAGTTTATACTTGCTTGGTGCCAATTTTCGTTTATTTGTTTTTACCCAGAGTTTTTCTAGTGATAAATTACTAGCAATTTCTAGCACAAACTTATTGCCATATTCTTTTGATATAAATATGTACGAAAAAAATTTTATGGCTAAGAATATTCGTACGCATAATAACTATGGTAAAATTTGTAATGTAATTAAGTCGCTTTGTATTGACCAGCAAATTTCTAATGATTCAATTGCTATAGAATCAATTTTGTATAATGTGGACGATAGATTATTCGAGGGGTATATTAACGAGCAGTTATTCAAAATTTTCAATGAAGTGAAGTTCATATCAAATAACAGTTTTGTCTGTATGGACGCCAAAATTGATAAAAAATTATTTGCTAATGCTTGGTTGTTTCCTGGTGGCGCATATAGAACTAAAATTAAGTATAATAAACTAGTTGACGCATTTTCAGCGTAAAACACCACTATTTATGCGTAAAATTATCATTTTACGCATAGTTTAAAAAGACTTGTTTTTATATATTTTCACCCTACTATGCATATTTGTATTTGTAATGGTATTTTTGCCAACATAATAGTAGAGTAAAAATGTATTGTAAATTTTCTAGCAAATAATAATTTGCTCGCCCTATTCAATAGAAAATATCTAAAAAAAGTTAGCCTTACATTGCTAACTTTTTTATCTATACATTTCTAATAAAAAGCCATAATTTTTTAAAGCTTTTTTGTATTCAGCGTATTTTGGTTCGTATTTTTTCACTATATCCCAAAATTTTGTGCTGTGATTAAATTCTTTTATATGAGTTAATTCGTGTATTAGAATATAGTTAAAATACTTTTCTTCTAGCATAACTGCTCTAAAGTTAATTTTTATTAATTTTTTAGATGAGCAAGCGCCCCATCTTCTCAAGGTATTTTCTACCGAAAAACCGGTTGGCTCAACTCCTATTTTTGTAGCCCAGTATTTGCCCTTTTCTAATACCTTTTCTTGAGCGTATTTTTTTAGGAGTGTTATAAGTGATTTTTGCGTTTTTGCTTCTACATTATCTTTATTTATTTTGTTTGTTTTAGAGCCAATTATTAACTTTAATTCTTCCCCATTAATTAGTATTGTAGAACCATTTACGATATTTTGGTTTTTTTGCAAATTATCAAGTATTTTTTTCTTATGATCTTCTATCCATTTTTGTTTAGATTCTATAAACTTATCCAATAGTTCTTTTTTATATCTTTTAGGCTTTTTTAGTATTACTTCTCCCCTATTTGTAATTTGGATAGACACTTTTTTATTTGTGGTTTCGATTATTTTGTCAAACATTATAATTTATTTTACATCCTTTAATACTGACTATGCTAATTATACTACAAAAAAATTCAAAACCAAAGCATTTTATTGACTTTTACAAAATATTTTTGTATTATGTATACGAGGCAAAATATGGATTATTATATTAACTACATACTTGAGATGTTAAATAACAATCAAATGAGTGAAGAAGCAATTAAATCAAGTCTACTTAAAAGGTTTAGTTTAACAGATTCTTATTGCTCTGAAATTTTAAATATAATGGTTGATAAGAAATTGGTTGTTAGCGAGTTTGATGAAGATTTTCATAATATTTATTCTATAACTAATTTAGGTACATC
>CAVFEO010000050.1:5590-8200 GCA_963621425.1 bacterium
ACATCTGCTCTTCAAAATAGCGAAGAAGAAACAGTTGAACAAGAAAATATTGATTACAAATCTCTTCTTGGTGATATGTACGATGTCCCAACACAAAATCATGAAATTAGTGATAATGATTTAGAAGAAAATGACGAAAATACAGCAGAAAATGAAAAAATTGATGAAGACCAAGAAGAAAAAGAATTCACTGCTACCGTAAACGATGATGTAAATGATCAGGGCGTATATATTAAGGATTTTTCTAAATATAAGATTAATGTAAAAAAACATACCAAGCATGAGAAGTATCACTCTTTAACAAAAGAATATTTAAATTCTAGTAGATTAGAATTTTTTGTGGCTTTATCATTATTTGTATTTTTTTGTTTAATAGAAACAATTTCCTATGCAATAACATTAAGCTGTGGATACAAAACTTTTGAAATTGATTTAGCATTTGTTTTATATACTATAGCCTTTGCAATATACCCTATTGCAATGCTAATATATTTTTTGTTAAACAAAGAAAAAAAAGTTCAAAATAGTTTTAATTTTTCACTATCATTTAAGTTGATTTTGCTATGTGTTGCAGTTTTAATACTACTAGTATTTGCGTTAAACTTTTTATTTGGATTAACTAGTTTAAATTTAATAAAATACTTACCTTTTTGGTTATTCCCTACTTTAATTGGTATAACTGTAATTATGTATCCAGTTGCAAAACTTATTCTTATAAAAACAAATAAATTCAATGCATAATTTAAAGGAGAAACTTTTGTATGATTAAAAAAGTTTTGGAAATTAAAAACCTGACTAAAAATTATCGAAAAAGAACTGTTGTTGATAATGTTAGTTTTAATGTATATGAAGGCGAAATTTTTGGTTTTATTGGACCAAATGGCGCTGGTAAGAGTACTACTATAAAAATGATTACAGGCCTATCACATATGGACCAAGGTGATGTTATTATTGATGGCTACTCTGTTAAAACACAATTTAAAAAAGCTATTGCAAATGTTGGCGCAATTATTGAATCTCCAGAACTATACAATTATATGTCGGGATACGATAATTTAATGTATTTTGCAACATTACATAAAGGCGTTACTAAACAGCGTGTTAAAGAAGTTGCTAAACTTGTTGGTCTTGAAGATAGAATTAATGATAAAGTTAAAAAATACTCTATGGGTATGAAGCAAAGGTTAGGCATTGCACAAGCATTGCTTCATAATCCTAAGTTGTTAATACTTGATGAGCCAACTAATGGATTAGATGCTTATGGTATTATAGAAATGAGAAATTTGCTTAAAAAAATTGCAAGGCAAGAAAAAGTAGCAATATTAATTTCTAGCCATATTCTATCTGAATTAGAGCAAATTTGTGATACTATTGCCATTATAAAGCAAGGCAGAATTGTTGAGCTTAAAGCATTAAAGAAGTTGCGTTCAAATGCTAATGCAATGCAACAGACGGCTATTAAAGTAAACTATCCAAACTTTGCAGGAAAACTTGTTTTAGAAAAATTCAATGTGCCAGTTGAAATTGCGGGAAGTGAAATTATTTCCCCTATATCAGAAAATATGACGGCGCAAATTTTAGCTTATTTAATTTCTCATAGAATTTCGGTGTATAACGTTAGAGTAATATCTAAAACACTAGAAGAAATATTCATTGATATTGTTAATAGTAAAAAATAAAGGAGACAAATATGTTTAGACTATTTAAAGGCGAAGTAATGAAGATGTTGCGAATGCCTACTATATACATACTAACAATTATATTAGCCGGCATAATTACATTTTCATTTATATTTTTCCACCCCACTTCACTTAAAAGTAATACATATATTAACGATGTAGATTACGAACAAAATGTTGAAATTATCTATAAGAAATATTATACCAATTTAGATAGCAGATATAATAAAACTAATATAAATAATTTAGTGCAACATACTGCAAGCGCAATAAGTGTTGAAGATTTAATTACCTATTATACAAACAGAATTGAATTAAAAAATGAAGGCGAAACGACTCAATTAAGTGCAAGGCAGAAAACCCTGCAAAAATTTGATGAAGTTGCACAAAAATATATTGATTTTTATAGTTGGTTCTATTTGATTGACAGAGATGCTCATGGTGTTGATGTTGCGGGAACAGAAGATAAAGTTAAAAAAATATATGATTCATTAGATGAATTAGAAACTCAAATTAAACAAGATTGCGCTGTTGTTAGTTGTGCTCCTACCACGGCATATTTAATTACAGAAGAGGATTATAAATCTTTAATTAAAGAGCTTGATGCCCAAAAAGAAGAACTTGCTCTTTATGTGCAAATCCCTGGTGTAAGCAAACCCGATGTTCAAACTAATTTACCTTCGTGTAAGCATATTATAAAAAGCATAGCAGATGTTTATTTTGATAATTGTAATTATCAATCTAATAAAGCAGGTTCAGAAGAAAATGTTTACAAATTAAAAAACACTTTTGCTTCTATGTCAAAAGAATTAAATTTAACAATTTCTGATTTAGATAATATTGCATCTAAATATAAAACCAACGCTATAGAAAAACTTACAAGACTAGAAAAAGCTGTTGAAGAATATTATAATTCTTTAGACCCTTCTTC
>CAVFEO010000051.1:0-8166 GCA_963621425.1 bacterium
CATTTTTTTTATTAAGCAATTCTTTTATTATGCTTGTATGAATTTTAGAAAAATCTTTACTTACACCTAATAAAGATGTCGCTTTTTCTGTAGCTTTATGAGATAAAGTAAAACTTTCACAGCTAAAATATTTTGTGGGTATTTTTACAACATTTTTTTCTTTTTTAATATCACTAAATTCTATTAAACTGTTAAGTAATTTTTGTTCATCCCTGCAGTTTTTTGCAAACTCACAAAAAGATTGTTGAGCATTAGGAAACTTTTTATTCAATTCTTTAAAGATTACATTCCTTAAATAATTCCTTGCGTAATCATTACAATTATTAGAATCGTCTGTTACAAATTTTAATTTATTATCTTTTATGTATTTGTTTATATCTTCCTTTGATGTATCAAGTAACGGCCTAATATATGCACCTCTAACATACTCCATACCACAAGCACCTTTTACTCCAGAGCCTCTTAAAATGTGAAGCAAAATTGTTTCAGCCTGGTCGCTACCATGATGTGCTAAAGCAATTTTATTAACAATTTTAGATTTTAGCATATCATCAAAAATTTTATATCTTTCACTTCTAGCACATTCTTCTATACCCATTTTTAACTTTTTACTTACGCCTATTACATCTATTTTTTTATATATAAAAGGCACTTTTAAATCTTTACATATTTTTTCCGCAAAAACGGCTTCATCTTCACTTTCTTTACGAATACCATGATTTACATGAATTGCTACGACTTTAAAACCAATATCATTTTTAATAGAACATAAAAAATGAAGTAGCGACATGCTATCACTTCCACCACTAAAAGCGACACCAATTGTGTCGCCTTTTTCTATTAAATTAAGTTTTTTAATTAAATCGTAACAACTTTTCATATTTTTTATTTTTTTTCTTCCTCTTTTATACTTTTAAACCAATGAGCAAGGTTATTTACACCTTCTTCTGCTGTATAAGGGCATCTGAATTTTGTTTCAAAAGTCTTTTGCATTGAAAAACTAAAATCTCGCAAATATTGCTCTAATTTAAATTTTGTCATAATAGGCTCTTTTGTTTTAAATAATTTGCTCCAAAGCTCTTTTATGCCAATTTTCAATTTACTTAACCAAACGGATTCTTTTTTGAATTTTGATTGAATTCCTAATGCTTTTGCAAGCATACTATAGTAGCGCTCCAAAGTAAATGAAGAACCATCAGTTATATTATAATCATTATTATACGCCGATTTTGTTTTTGATAAATACGCTATTGCACTTACCAAATTACCAACATATACAAAACTTGTTTCGTATATTCCGCCACCATACAATACGACTTTTTGCTTTTGAACTTTTTTGCACGCATCATAAGACAAATTCAAATCATATTCACCATAAACATTTCCACATCTAACAATAACATAATCAAATTTGTTTTCTTCTGCTACCCTTTTTACTTCTTCTTCTGCCAATATTTTGGATATTGGATAATTATTATTCATCGGCAAAAATTCTGCATCTTCTCTTAAATTAGAATACCCATTAAACCCATACACCGTAACAGAACTAACATAAACAAAACTTTTTAATTTAGGGCAAAGTTTTGCATATTCTAACATGTTTTTTGTTCCAACAACATTAACTTTAGCAAACTCTTGCATACTTGACAAAGTTGGCTTTTTTTCTTCTGTATGGTACACATAATTTACTTTCGGTAGCACTTCAATATCCAGTTCTACAACATTACCCTTTACAACTTCAATTTTATTTTGCTCAACAAAATCTGCAAATTCTTTATTTTTAATATCTTCTTCACTACATAACGCATAAACTTTAAAGTTATTTTTAACCAATTCACAACACAAATGTGAACCAACAAAACCTGATGCACCACTTACTAGCGCTGTTACTTTTTGCATTTGTAATACTCCTTTTTACATTTCTAGAATACCACATATACTCGTTATAGTCAAATATTAATTTTTTAATTATATCAATTAGCAAATAAAAAAAGTAGGCGTTGGAGCCTACTAATATATTATTATCTTAAATTTAATTTAGCCTTTAAACTTCTGTATGCTTCTAAATCTTCTTTTTCAAGATACTTTAGCAAACCATCTCTTCTACCAACCATTTTCTTCAAACCACGAAGAGCATGCTTATCTTGAGCGTTAGTTTTAAGATGTTCAGTTAATGCAGCAATTCTGTTTGTAAGCAAAGCTACTTGAACTTCTACAGAACCAGTATCGCCTTCTTTTTTAGCATATTCAGAAATAATTGCCTTTTTATCTATTTGAGCCATTTAATTTTCTCCTTTTACATATTTGCCATAAAACCTAGATGTATTAAGGATATTGTTCATATCATCCAAGCTTTGGTATGCACACATTATAACATAACTTTTTATAATAGTAAATAGTTTTTTAAAAATTTTTAATAATTTTCCTTTGATATAAACCACCTGCAAAATTCGTGATGCGACATAACATTTTGGCCTTCACAAAATAAATATCTAATATTCCCGCCAATTTTCACTGTATAGCGAGTGCCTGAGCCTCCACTATGCAATGAACAAGCATTTCTTACATCTAATATTTTATCTATATTATAAATTTTACCATTTTCCCAAATAATGCTTTTAGGAACAACTTCGCCATTTATATCAAAAAACGCTTCAACTTGAACATAGATTTTATCATCAATAGCACCCATAAATTATCTCCCTATTTTCTAAAACCCATAGGATGAATAACATTTTCATCTTTAGGGTTAGCCAGTTCAGTTAAACTTTCATCAGTATAAAGAATAGCCTTTTTAATAATATTATGACCAAATTTTGACCTTATATTATCAATTCCTTTTTCCAATTTCTCCCTTTTTAATACATCTGCAACTTGATTAAACATATCTAATTGAATTTCACAATCTTCACTTTTGGTAAGATTTGATACTTGAACCCCTAACGAACGCAAACTAATTATTTTGTTTTTAAACAATTTAAATATGTCAAAAGCATTATTCGCTATAATTGAAGAACTATTTGTTGGAAACGCGAGAGTTAATTGCTTGCTAAAAGTTTCTAAATTACTATTTCGCAAATACAGCGAAACACTTGTTCCTTTTAAGCCATATTGCTTTAACCTTGCACCAACACTTTCTGCAAGTAAATTTATAATATATTTAACATCTTCTTCAGTTTTCATATCGCGTTTTGTTGTTGTGCTATTACCAACTGATTTTATAATAGAATATGCATCACTATATCTAACCTCACTATCATCTTCGCCGTTGGCAAACTTATGCAAATAATTCCCCCATACTCCCAATAAATTAGTTAAAACCTTTTCATCCGCATTAGCTAGATCGCCAATTGTGGTGATACCGATGTGATTTAACTTTTGTTTTGTTGCCTTGCCAACATAAATTAAACTTTCAACTGGTTGCGGAAAAGCTATTTGCTTATAATTTTCTTTTGTAATACAAGTTGTGGCATTAGGCTTTTTGTAATCACTTCCAAGTTTAGCAAAAATCTTGTTATCACTAACGCCAACACTTGCAGTTATGCCAAGTTCTTTCAGCAATGTTTCTCTTATCGTATCTGCAATGCGCTTACCATCTCCAAAAAGTTTTGTACTATGCGTAACATCTAACCAGCACTCATCAATGCCAAAACTTTCTACTTTATCCGTAAAGCGTTCATAAATAGACCTTGCCATTTGAGAAAAACGCAAATACAAAGAAAAATTCGCCGAACAAAATTCTATATTAGGGCATTTTCGCCTTGCCTCTATAATGGTATCGCCAGTTTTAACGCCCATTTGTTTTGCCATTTGGTTTTTAGCCAAAACTATGCCATGCCTTAATTCTATATCACCGGTAACGGCCATTGGAACTGCCCTATAGTGCGGATTATGCAAAACTTCAACCGAAGCATAAAAATTATTTAAATCTACATGTAAAATTGTTCGTTGCACACCATTCTCCTATCAAACATTTGTTCTTATACTTATCATAACACACAAATAAAAATTTTTCTAGTAAAAAAATGTAAAAAATTTTTAATTTACACCTTGAAAATTTTATTCTTTATGTTATATTATTATTTGATTATATATAAAGAGTGAAAAAATGATATTAAGTAGCGTAAAACAACAAATTATATCAGAAGAACAAAAGAAAAAAGAAAGAGGTTTATCTAGCAGATTTATTGCTCAAAATTTTAACGATACCATTGCTAAATATTTTTATAAAGAAAACAAAATAACCTTAATTGAAAAAGAAGATAATCATTATGTAATTTCTCACTATGATGTGGAAAATTTTGATTATAGAATTATTGAAAACAAACAATATTTAGTGTATGCAATAATACCCGAAAACATCAAAAGATTAAGAACTAATGCTTTTATTGATAGTTCAACTTTAACCAATGTTTATTTACCAAAATCACTTGAGTATATTGGCAACAACTGCTTTAGTGGGTGCTATTCGTTACAAGAATTTACTTGCCCAGAAAATTTACAATCAATTCAAAAAAACAGTTTTTCAAAATGCGAAAACTTAAAAATTTTTAACACAAACAACAACTTACAAGAAATACAATCAAAAGCTTTTGAGTATTGCTATAACTTAGAGCAAATAAATTTTCCCAAAAGCGTTACTAAAATAGGTGTGGATTGCTTTGCTTATTGCACTAACTTAAAACTAATAACTTTACCTAATGAATTAACAGAAATAAGCCACGGCCTATTCCACCATTGTATAAACTTGCAAGAAGTAAAATTGCCTCAAAATTTAATTACTATAAAGTCAAGAGCCTTTGAATCTTGTAGAGAACTTGTTGAAATTGTTGTACCAGACAATGTTAATTCAATTGAATCTTTTGCTTTTTCAAATTGTTATGCACTGCAAAAAGTTGTTTTACCATCTAACATTACAAGCATTGATGATTATTGTTTTGAAAATTGCTACGAATTAAGCAACATTAATATACCTGAAAATGTTAAAAATTTAAAATCAAGAAGTTTTTATAGTTGCATCGCTTTAAAAAATATAAGCCTTCCCGATTCTTTAAAAACTATAGGAAGTGAAACCTTTAACAACACAGGTTTAAAAAGCATAGAAATCCCATCAAGCGTAGAATATGTTGGTAAAAAAGCTTTTAGTTTTTGTCGAAATTTAGATACTGTTGTTATAAATGGTCCAACAGAATTTGACTTTGATTGCTTTGATAATAAAAACTTATCTTTTATAGCTTTTGATGAAGGCAAAAAAATTCTTTGCAAAACTCTTCCTAAACATTATAACGAATACATTGAATTACCTAACAACAAAGATAGAATTCGTCTTTTGAATACTTTGTCTAATTTTAATTATTGTGTTGGAATTAAAATTATAGATTATTACAACAAGACTGGAATAGTTTTAACATATAAATATGTGAAAGATTTGCTATCTTGCGGAAAATTTGACGATTTTATTAATCACTCAAACAAAACGTTTTATTCTAAAATATATAAAGACAACACAAAAAACTTTTCTGAAGCTCAAATATACACTTTAGAAAAATTCTGCACCATTTTAGGCATATTTGAAAATCCTAACACATATCTAACAATAAAAGGTAAGCCGTATAAATACGATTTTGCTACTTGTGCTTATAACTTTTTTAGAAATAATATTGAAAATTTTAAATCATTTGAACTATTTGACAATTTAGATGGATTAAAATTTAGAGAATTCAATTCTCAACTTGCTAAATTTTTAATGAATAAAACTCAAAGGAAAAAAGAAAAATCTTATCACACGGATTCTCTAATACCAGAAATTAATAATTTTAATAAGATTTTGAACCTTTCCTACAATAATAAAAACGTTTTAACCAAAATTTGTAACAATTTTGAAACCTTGCAACAATATAACCAAAAAAATAAAGGCTCTCATAAAACACTTGCGCCTAATGTGGAAAGTTATTCATTTTTGCTTAAAGATATAACTTATGAAGGTGTTACAACCGAAACCAAAGGCATAGCACAAGTTTTAAACCAAATTTCGGCTAACCAAGAAATGTTTGATGTTAGTGTTGAATTGTATAACAATATAAATCAAAAGCATTTTAATCACCATATTTTAGGCACAGCTTTAACAAAAACTATACACTTTGATGAAATAAATAAAAGTTTTACTTATGAATTTTTAGATAAATACGACCCTTACAATTTAATTCTTGGTCTTAAAACTTCATCATGTGCATCTATAACCAACCCATTTGGTAATGGTATTGTCAAAGCAAATTACTTACACCAAAATATACAAAATATGGTTATTAGAGATTCTAGCAACAACATAATTGCAAAAGCTACCTTATATGTTAATAGTGAACAACAATATGGAGTATTTAATACTTTTATGCTTTATAGCGAAGTTCCTAATCAGTCTAAGCCTTATATATACGACTGTTTTATGCAAGGTGTAAAAGATTTTGCAACGCAGTATAATATAGAGCACCCCGACCTACCTATTTATCAAATAAATATTGGGCAATCAAGAAATAAACTTAACGAGCAATTTTGCAAGTACAATACTTTAAGTGATGTAATATTTAATTGCATTGATTTTTCTTCTTATCTAACGACGATGTCTTACGCTTTGATAAACGATTTTGAATTAAACCAATATGTAATTTGGAATTTATTTGATGAAGTATCAAAACAAACAAAAAATTTATCTCAAACAAGCACAGAGCAACAATCTACTCTAATTAAAAATTAATATAGGAACTTTTGACTTTACAATAATTTATGGTATAATATTATTTATTAACAACTAAAAAGGAAACTATATGAACTACACTTTAATTACCGGTTCAACTGGCGGGCTTGGACAATCTTTTGTTAAAGAATGTTTAAAAGAAACAGATTATTTATTAATAACTAGCACTAGTGATGCTAAACTTTCATCTTTCTTAAATACAATTGATAATAAGGAACATATTTTAACTTTTGTATGTGATTTGGCAAAAAATCAAGATAGACAAAACCTTATTGATTTTATAAAAGAGAAAAAAATTACTATTACTAGACTTATAAATAATGCCGGCGTAATTATTGAAGGCGATATGCAAAAATTTTCTGATGAGCAAATTGCTCACGCTGTTGAAGTAAATTGTATAGGTGTTTTAGATTTAACAAAAAAAATAATTGATATACGCGATAAAGAACAAAAGTTAGAAGTTCTAACTGTATCTAGTTTGGCTTCAAGGTACCCTATACCTCACATGGGAGTATATTCAGCAACAAAATCTTTCTTGCTTTCTATGATGGTCGCTCTTAGTTATGAATATGATAAAAAAGATGTTACTTTTTCTGTTGTTTGCCCTGGTGGTATGGCAACAAATAAGGATATGATTGAGTCTATTAATTCTATGGGCTTAGGTGGCAAACTATCAACTGTAAGTACAGATAAAGTTGCCCGCATTGCACTTAAAGGTTTAAAAAAAGGTAAACGAGTTACAACCCCTGGATTCTTTAATAAATTCTTAGCTTTTTTAAGTAAATTAACCCCAATAACTTTCCAGGCAAAGCAAGCAGGCAAAATATACAAAAAGTCTCAACAAAAAAGAAATATGCTTTAAAAAAAATAACTAACAGTATGTTAGTTATTTTTTATTTTGTTTTAACAAACACATAATATCTATTAACTTTTCCACCATAGATATAATCTCCAGATTTCCATTCAACAATTAAATATGTTTTGCCATCTATTTCTTCAACTATGTATTCGCTAACTGTTGAAGCTTTTTTATTTATAATGTACCCTTTTGAATAATCTAAAGTAGCAAAATCTTCGCTATTCTTTGCTTTTGTTAACACTTTACCATTTGGCTTAAACACATATTCATCAAGCCACAAATCATATTTCCATTCTTTTCTTTTAGGATTAAATTTATTTGGATTACCTATAAAATCATACACTTCCCAAAAACCGACCACTCTATCATCTTGTATATAAGGCAAATTAGTATCATCTTTAATTCTAATTTCTTTTATATCATATTTTTTACTGTCTATTTTTTTGTAAACTGCATAACAATCAACATTGTCTGTTTTATAATCTCTAACGCCAATGAACAACTTGTCACCTATTAGTTTATATGGCAATTCTCTATCGTTAAGATATAATATCCC
>CAVFEO010000052.1:0-8075 GCA_963621425.1 bacterium
GGAAGATGTGATGTTTAGAAAGTTTTTTTTGTTTTTAAAATTTAGATACAAAAAGTGGCAAAAATACAGCGATCAAAAGCGTTTTAAGTGTTTGCAAAAGTTTGAAAATTTTTACGCTAAAAAGCAACATAGACGACCATGTAAATTAGTTTTAGGTCAAAATTTACCAAGTAATGTTTATGGCGTTTTTAAAGGTGATGATTGGACTATAACGGTAAATCCAAATTTGATTTATAACTCAAATTTAATGTTTTGTAGTATGAGCACTCTTTTGCACGAGGGTAGGCATGCTTTTCAACGTACTCATGTAAAAAATGTGTATAGTAGCAACAAAAGAGTTTTTAAATTTTCAAAAGCATATAAATGGCGTAATGCTTTTGGCGGATATATGGATACAACTAATAGTGATTATACGGATTATGCAAATCAAAGTATTGAACTTGATGCCAATATGTACGCATATAAGCAATTAAAAAAATTGAGGCACAAGTATAAAAAAGAAAAACTATACTTTGCAGAAGTGTACAGGTTAGAAGATTGGTTTGAAGATGTCGCTAAAATGGGCAAAGAGAAATATGGTATATTTTACAAGTTCAAAATTGGCAGAAAGAACAAAAAGTTATACGAAAAAGATAAATAAAGTACAGCTTATTTTGGTGTTTTGTATTTGTGCACTAAACTATTGATTTTATATAGATTGTTATGGTAAAATACATAACGATTTTTAAGGAGACAAATTATGGAAGAATTTAAAAAGCCTAGGCCAACATTTCCTAAAAGGGCAATAATAACTTTTGGTATGCCGTACGGCAACAAAGAGGTTCATTTTGGGCATTTGGGCGGTATGATCTTGAGTTCGGACTTTTTTGCTCGTTTTATGCGTAATAGGATAGGAGCAGAAAATGTCATTTTGCAATCAGGCACAGATTGTTATGGCTCTACAATGACAATGGCGTACGAAAAAGCTTTAGAAAAAGGTGAAAAGTATGCAAATGTTGAAGAATTTATTAAGCATAACCATAAGAAAAATGTAGAGACCTTTAATAAAGCGGAAATTGGTTACAATTTTTATGGTGCAAGTGCTTTTGGGGAAGCTAAAGAAGAACATATTAAAGTTTCTGCAGAATTCTTTGATGCGATGTATAACTCTGGCAACTTAAAAAAAATGGATACTGAGCAATTTTATGATAAAGAAAAGCAGTGCTTTTTAAATGGCAGACAAGTTGTGGGTAAGTGCCCATATCCAGGTTGTAAAAGTGAAAAAGGTTACGCTGATGAGTGCGATATGTGTCATCAATATTTGCCAAAAGACTTAATTGACCCTGTGAGTATGTTATCAGGCAAAAAACCTGTGTTAAAAAAGATTACGAATTGGTATTTTGATATAGCAAAATACAGAAATCAAATTGAACAAATAATTCAAAAAATGCAATTAGATAGGCGTAACAGAAAATATGTAACAAACGAAATAAGCGAGTTTTTAAAGAAGCCTGAATTATATATTAAGCAAGAAGAGTATGAGATTTTTGAAAAAGTAGCAAAAGATTTACCAACATTTGAATTAAGCGAAGTTGGTAGCAAAAAGCCAAGTTTTACTGTTACATTTGATGAACTTGCAGATAGGGAACGCGCTTGCGAAATTTTAAACGCTAAAGGCATTAAGTTCAGAGCAGGTAAAACTCTTGTTCCTTTTAGAATAACAAGCAACTTTTATTGGGGAGTTCCAGTTCCAGATAAAGATGGATTAGTTGATTTAACTTTTTATGTATGGCCCGAATCTTTGTGGATACCTATTGCATTTACAAGAACATACCTAAAAAGTATAAATAGCCCACTTTCTTGGAAAGATTTTTGGTGCAGTAAAGATGCGGAAGTTTATCAGTTTATAGGCGAAGACAATATGTATTTTTATGGACCACCAGAGCAAGCTATGTTCTTAGCTTATCAAGGTAAGAATCCAAGCATAGAAAAACAAGATGGCAAGCTAATTATCCCTCAATTAATTTCTAATAAGCATTCGTTGTATATGGGCTTAAAAGCTGCAAGCAGTGGAAAATATAGGGCTCCGCTTGCGCGCGAAATATTAGAAAAATATACTGTAGACCAATTTAGAATGCACTTTTTAGCAATGGGCTTTGGAGAAACTAATGTAAATATCAATCTAAAAGCCTTTGATCCAGATGCTAAACCAGGAGATGCAGATCCAGCGCTAAAAGAGGGCAACATATTAATTAATGTGTACAACAGAATAATTAGACGCTTTAGTATGCTAATTAACGAGCATTTTTCTGGCGAACTACAACTAGGCGTAGCTACAGAAGATGTTAAATCAATGTGCGAAAAAGAAATATTAAATTATGAAGATAGAGCATATTGTTATAAATTCCATATAATAATAAACATAATAGACTCATTCTTAAAAAATATAAATAAATATTTGGATAAAGAATCTAAAATAGCGCTTGATGCTGGCGATAAAGAAAAGTTAAAACAAGTTGCAATAAATGTACTTTATATGATAAGGGTTGCAAATGCACTACTTAATCCGGTTATCCCAAGCGGAAGTAAACGCGTTGCAGATTATTTTACATTTAGCGATAATTATGCTAATTGGAATTATATTTTTGATGATGTAACTACATTTGTTAAACCTGGCACAAAGATAGAATTATTACAAGATGAAAATCCTTTCTTTAAAAAACTAGAAGGTCAAGATTAATAAAAAGGCTAACGCAAAGTTAGTCTTTTTTGTTGTTTAAGCGGATATCATATATTTTAATTTTAAAATATTCTAACAAACTAAAATTAAGCTAAAGTTTTATTTGCTTAAATATTATGGGTTTAAATTGTTAAAAACCCCCTTGTCAACAACATAAAAAAGTGCTACAATAATAGAAGAATGTATAGCAACTGTAAACCAATGCACAATTAAATACACAATGGAGGTCTACTTTAATGACAGACTATTCACAACTATTTAATGAGGTTATGCAAAACTCTACTGCAAAAAATTGGGATAAAGCTGTAGGGGAGTGGGTTATTTTAGATTGTATAGAAGACCCATATTGTTCTAGCCAATGCATCTGCGGAAAGGAAAATATAAAATATCTTTTCACAATAGAAAATTTTACCAACGGAAAAAGGCTTTTTCCTATTGGTTCTTCTTGCATCAGAAAGTTTGAAAAAGAAAATCTTATGGAAGATGCTAACGTGTTGCAAGCAGAATTTGACCTTTTACACGCTGTTCAAGATAACAAGTTTATCACGCTAAAAGGCGGATTATTTTCTCGTAAACTACTAGCTCAGTTGCATAAAGAAGGTGCATTTAATACATCATATAATAATTATAATGGCGATGAAGATTACGACTTTATTCTTAGAATGTTCAATAAAAGAAATGACTGCACTTTAAGGCAAAGCAAAAAAATAAATGCTATAATCTTAAAATCAATTATTCCGCATCTAGATAGCAAACTAGAAAGTAAAATTCTAGCAAACAAAACCGAACAAAACCCAACAACCGCCACCCCAAAAGAGAGGGAACAAGAGTAAAAAGGCTACAGAAAAACTCTGTAGCCTTTTATAATAATTATATAGAATAAAGAAAGAGTTAATTCACTTCTTCGTTGCAAATGTATAAGATGCCTAGGGTGTTGTGTCCACAGTGTGAGCAAATGGTTGCGCCAGCATCACTTTCAATAACCTCGTCAAAATATTGCTTTGCAATTTCCTTAGCGCCATCAATTGCACTTTGGTCAGTTGGGGTGTGGGTGATAAAGCATCTTGTTTTATCTATATTAGGGAATTGTTTTAGTGTGTCGTTTACATAGCGTTTAACAAGGGCGTCAAACTTTTTTTGGAAGAAATACTTTTTATTTACGCCTAGTTTTCCGTTACGAACAAGCAAACTTGGCATAATTCTTAAAGTTTTGCCCATAAAGAAGGCAAGCCCAGAGCATCTACCGCCTTTGTGTAGCATACGCAAACTTTCTAGTGTGAAAGAAGTTTGGGTGCATTTAGCAATTTCTTTTGCCTTTTCAACAACTTGGTCTAATTCCATACCGGCATTAAGTAGGTCAATACATTTTAGCATTACAAGAGCAATACCGGTGCTTAATGCACGTGTATCTACAACTTTAACTTTGCCATCAAATTTTTCGGCAACTTTAACTGCGTTATTATACGCAACAGAAAATTCGTTTGAAATGCTAAAGTGCAAAATATAATCGCATTTTTCATCTTCAAATAGTGTTTTAAAATGGTTTTCATATGCTTCCATACTTGGTGCACTTGTGCGAGGCAAAACATCGGTTTTAACAACATAATCAACAACATCTTTGCCGGATACTTCAACGCCATCAAGTTTATCAACTCCATCAATTAGCACGCTAAAGGGAATAACTGCTACATTGTTTTTTTCTAATGTTGCTTTGTCGCAATCACATGCGCTATCTATACTTATTTTTATTTTACTCATAAACACCTCTATATTATAATTGCTAAAAAATATTCTTAAATACAAAAAAAGTATAAAACTTTTATTCTATCTTGTCAAATTTTTTAACTATAAACATTATTAAAAGTTATTCAACAAAAAAAACTATAAAAAATTTTATGTAATACTCTTGACTATTTGGTATTTTGTTTGCTATAATATGCTCGTATGTTTAAATGATTGCATTAATTATTGCAATGAATTAAATTCTAACCGTGAGGTAATATAATAAAAGAGGTAAAAAGATATGAAAAAAGGAATTCATCCAGATTTGCATAAAGTTACCTTCGTTTGCGCTTGTGGAAACACATTTACTGGTACAAGCACAAAAGCTGGTGACACTATTAGATTAGATATCTGCTCAAATTGCCACCCACAATACACAGGCAACATTAAAGCTGTAGATACAAGTGGTAGAGTAGAAAAATTCAAGAAAAAATACAATGTGTAAAATTTGGGGCGTACGCTCCATTTTTTATTGCACGTTTTTTGCTTGACTACAAGTTAAAAGTTTTGTTAGAATATCACTATGAAATTAGTTGATAAAAATATTGTGCTAAATAAAGTTAAACAGATAATGCACTATAAAGAGCGAGAGGCAAAGCAGTTTTTATGTGAATGTCTAGATATGACTTTAAGCGAGTTTACGCTTATTCAAGGCATAAGCAAAAAGCAATTCTTTTTGGTTTATAAGTGCATAATTTTAACCAGAATTGGCAAACCAATAAATAAAATTGTTAAAAGAGCATATTTTTATGGTAGAAAATTCTACATAAATAAAAATGTTCTTGCCCCAAGATGCGAAACTGAGCGAGTTGTTGATTATGCATTAGAAGAAATTCAGACTTTGCAAAAACAAAAAGGCAAAAACGGAATTGTAAAAGTTTTAGATTTGTGTACTGGCTCAGGCATAATTGGTATAACAATAAAAAAGCAAAACGCACTTGCAGAAGTTACGCTTGCTGATATTAGCAAAAAAGCGTTAAAAGTGGCAGACATTAATGCTAAAAAATTAAATGTTGATGTTGAAATAGTAAAAAGCGATATGTTTGCAAATATATACAATAAATATGATGTTATTGTGTGTAATCCACCATATATTACGCAAGAGGCATACAAAAATTTGCCAAAAAGCGTAAAGAATTACGACCCTAAAAAAGCATTGCTTGGAGGGCAAGATGGACTAGATTTTTATAGAATTTTACGCGATAAGGCATCAGACTATCTTTTAGATGGCGGAGTTATTGTTTGTGAAATTGGATACGATCAAAAAGAGGCGATTAAAAATATCTTTTGCAACAAATATGCTAGCGTTGATGTTTATGATGATTATGAGGGCAATCCAAGAATTGCTGTAATTAAAGGAGAGAAAAAATGATAGACAAGTTAAAACCACTTAAAGAAAAATATGATGAGTTGTGCGAAAAAGCTATAGACCCGGATATAATAGCTGGTAATAAAGAGTGGTTAAAAATAATTAAAGAGCGCAACAAGTTGGAAAATATTGCAAAAATTTATGATGGTATGGTTAAGTGCCAAAATGATATTAAGGGCGCTGAAGATATTATTAAAAACGAGAGCGATAAAGAATTAAAAGAACTTGCACAAGAAGACCTTGCAGAAAACAAGAAGAAATATGCAGAACTTTGTGAAGAAGCTAAAATAGAACTTTTGCCTAAAGACGAAAATGATGACGGCAATGTTATTTTGGAACTTCGTGCAGGCGCTGGCGGTGATGAGGCAGGTATTTTTGCAAATGATTTGTTAAAAATGTATACGCTTTATGCACAAAGCAAAGGTTGGAGAGTAGAAGTTACAGATATAAACGAAACAGAAGTTGGCGGAATAAAAGATGCTGTTCTATTAATAACTGGTAATCAGGCATTTAAGAACTTAAAGTTTGAAAGTGGTGTGCATAGGGTTCAACGCGTGCCAGAAACAGAATCTCAAGGTAGAATTCACACATCAACTGCAACGGTTGCGGTTTTGCCAGAACTAAAAGAAGTTGAATTTGAAATTAACGAAAAAGAATTCCGCGTTGATACTTATCGTGCAAGTGGTGCTGGCGGACAACACATCAACAAAACAGATAGTGCAATAAGAATTACACACTTGCCAACAAATACTGTTGTTACATGCCAAGATGAACGCTCACAGTTTAAAAACCGTGATAAAGCGTGGAGTATTATGAAGAGTAAACTTTACGATTTGTATCAAGGTCAAAAAGAAAAAGAATATGCAGAAAATCGTAAAATTCAAATAGGTAGTGGAGATAGAGCAGAAAAAATTAGAACATACAACTATCCACAAAGCAGAATAACTGACCATAGAATTGGCTTTACAACCCATAATTTAGAAGGTTTTATGGCTGGCGATATACAGGAAATGGTTGACGAACTTAATATGGCAGACCAAAGGTTAAAATTAGAAAAATTGGGTCAAGATTAATTTTGAAAATAACTTGTAAAAAATTATAAAAACTATTGACAATGAGTAAAAGCTTTGTTATAATATGGGCATAAATAATAAATTTCTAACCTAAGAAAGTAAGTGCTTAATGCTTAAATTTGCTTACCGAGGGGAAGTTTTAGAGTAAAATATTTTTTAATTTGATGTTTTTAACCTCTATTACTTATCTCTTTTAAAGGGTTGGTGTAGAGGTTTTTTGTTTATAAATACTTAAGGAGGGCATTAAATTGAGCGCAAATAAAGAAGCTAAAGTAGCACTTGTAAATGAAATTAAAGATAAATTATCAAAAGCAAAATCTATGTTTGTTGTTAATTATTCTGGTACAACAGTTGCTAAAGATATTGAACTAAGAAACGCTTTCAAAAAAGAAAATGTTGAATATCATGTTTATAAGAACAGATTAGTTTTAAGAGCTTTAAAAGAACTTGGCTATGATGTTGATGAAAACGCTTTACAAGGTACGAACTCTTTTGCAATTAGTTACGAAGATGAAAGTGCTGGTGGCAGAATTTTATCTAACTTTATGAAAGATAACAAAAATATGACTTTTGTATTTGGTACTTTGGGTAATAAAGTGCTAACTAAAGAAGAAACAGAGGTTATAGCAAACCTACCAAGCAAGCCAGCACTAATTGGTCAATTATTAAGTGTATTAAACGGACCTATTCGTGGTGTATGTGTTGCATTAAATGAAATTGCTAAACAAAAAAATTAATTAATTAAAAATAAAAAGGAGAAAATTAAAATGGCAGATTTAAATAAAATTGTTGAAGATATTGAAAAACTAACAGTTGTAGAAGTTAGTGAATTAGTTAAAATGTTAGAGGAGAAGTTTGGTGTTAGTGCTGCTGCACCTGTTATGATGGCAGGCGCTGCTGCTCCAGCTGCAGAAGCTGCTGCAAAGACTGAAGCTGATGTTGTTATTAAAGATGTTGGCGATGCTAAGATCCAAGTTATCAGAGTTGTTAAAGATATTACAGGTCTTGGAATTTCTGAAGCTAAAGCACTTGTTGAAGGTAACGGTGTTGTTAAAGAAAAATGCCCAATTAAAGAAGCTGAAGAAATTGCTGATAAGCTTAAAGCTGTTGGTTGCGTTGTTGAACTTAAGTA
>CAVFEO010000053.1:0-8045 GCA_963621425.1 bacterium
GGTCTGAACGTGTGCACGAGTTGGTAGGTAAAAGAGATACAATAAAAATGTTTTATTTATTATTGAGTTGGTTAGTAGAGTGCAAAAAATGTCGGTAAACTAAAAGTAGAATTAATTAAAATTATTTGCAATTTGAAAATATATTATGTTATAATTCGAGTATGGAAGATATTAAATTTGTTTTAGCAAGGAATTTAACAGCGTACAGAAAAGCAAATAATTTAACGCAGTTAGAGCTTGCAGAAAAATTAAATTATAGTGATAAAGCTGTTTCTAAATGGGAAAGAGCAGAAAGCGTGCCTGATATTGGCGTTTTAATGCAAATAGCGACACTATATAATATTACTATTGATGACCTTGTTAGAGATAAAGATGTTACAAAACTAAAAGTTAAACATATTCAGCGTAATAGAAATATGGGGCATGTATTTATTTCATTGTTATCTGTTGGAGCGGTCTTTTTGGTTGCTGTTTGTGCGTTTGTTTTATTAAACTTTTTAGGGGTAACAAATGCTCAAACAATATTCAAAGCTTGGCATTGTTTTATAATTGCTATACCAATATCGTGTATTGTTATGATTGTGTTATCTTGTGTGTGGTTCAGTTGGCCTTTTCAATTTTTCTTTATTAGTGTTTTACCATGGTCGCTTGCTGTCGTTACAGATATTATGCTTCTTTCAGCTGATTTTAATAATAGTTATTTATTTTATTTAATTTGCATACCTATTCAGTTGATAATAATTTTTTGGTTTTTTCTTCGTTATGCAAGAAGTAGGAATAAAAAGAAAAGTAAAGTTGTTGATGATGAGATAAAGGCAAATAATAATGAATCTGCTAATAAAGATAATGATAATAGTAATGAATAAAAGTGCCGGTGGCACTTTTATTTTAAAGTGAGGTTTTATGAATAACAAAGTGTTAATATATTCTTGTAATGATTATAATCAAGAAAGAGTCAATGCCATTATAGATAAAATTTTTGATGCTTGTGGCGGTATAGCTAATTTGATAAAAAAGGATCAAAAAGTTGTTTTAAAAGTAAACCTAGTTTGTGGTGCATCTCCTGATAAGTGTTGCACAACACACCCAAGTATTGTTAGGGCTGTGGCTCAAAAAGTGGTGGATCAAGGAGCCAAGTGTATAATTGCAGATAGTCCGGGTGGACCATATACTGCAGGACATTTACGAAGTGTGTATAATAAAACAGGTATGCAAGAAGTTGTACAAAATGTAGCAGGAACATATTTAAATGATGATTTTGGTGAAGTCGTTATAAAGTGTGAAAATAATACTTTGTTAAAAGAATTTAATGCAATAAAAGTACTTGATGACGCTGATGTTATTATTAATTTGTGTAAATTTAAAACGCATACTTTTATGGGTTACTCGGGTGCTGTAAAAAATATGTTTGGAGCAATACCTGGCCTTGTTAAGGTAGAAATGCATGGTAGATTTGTTAATCAAAATTCGTTTTCTCAAATGATTGTAGATATTAATCAGGCGTTTGAAAATAAAATGGTTTTAAACATTTTAGACGGAGTAATGTGTATGGAAGGGGAAGGACCAACGGGTGGGGACCCTAAGTTTTTTGGTTACATATTTGCAAGTACTTCTGCCTACGCGTTGGATTTTGCTCAAGTATTGGCTATGGGTAAGGAAGTTTATTCTGATAGCACAGATGAAAATGAGGTGTTTCCGCTTATTCAAGAAATAAAAGCACGGGGAAAAGTATCTGAAGAGATATGTATAGAAGGCGATGTTAATGTTGTGCCAAAACTTGACGATATGGTAATACCTAAATGCGAAGTTTACGGTGCACTTAAAAAGCATATTCCAGTATTTATTCAACCTCTATTTCACAAATTGATGACTCGCAGGCCAATAATTAAAAAAAGACGATGCATGGGCTGTGGCAAGTGTGCAATGCATTGCCCAGCAAAGGCTATTAGCATGGTGCAAGATAAAAAAGGTAAAAGGTTTGCAAAAGTAGATTACTCAAAATGTATTAGATGTTTTTGTTGTCAAGAATTATGTCCGTTTACTGTTGTTAAAATTAAGTCTGGTATATTGTACAAACTAGTTCACTTAAAGAAGAAAAAATAGAAGAATTGCCAATTCTACATTTTGTAGAGTTGGTTTTTATTTTGGTAGTGAAGGCCTTTTTAATTGTAGGGAATCTAAATGTTTAATTATATTTACTTTTGAACAAACTTTGTATAAGATGATAATGATAAAATAAATATGGAGGTATAATATGGAAAAATTTGCAAAGTTTGTTAGAATAATAACTGTTGCACCGGTTATGGCACTATTGTTGTGTTTACTTTTATATTTTAGTGTTGTAAATTGTTTTGACATATCTTATTTACTTTATATTTGCATAGCATTGTTGTGTATTGTTCCAGCACTCGCTTATCCAATAGAAAGGTTGTGGCATCCATACCAAAAGGCTCATGAAAATTTATCAAGTAGAATGGCAGAAAGAGAACTTGCTATAAAGCTAAGTGTTGTGTGCTATGGCTTATTAACACTTATAATTTTTTGTGTTAGTGACAGCATTATTTTAAAGCAAATGGTATTAACTTTTTTCTTATCAGTTATACTAATGTTTTTAATATCAAAAATTTTTAAAATTAATCCTAGTGGGCACTTGTGCGGAGTTGTGGGACCAACAGTTTTTTTGGCATATACAATAAGCCCATATTTTCTATTAGCCTTTATTCTAATTGGAATTACAATTTGGAGTAGTTTAAAACTTAAAAGACATACTCCTTTAGAGGTGGTTGTTGGTGCATTAATTCCAATTATTAGTTTTATTATTGCAATAATTGTAGTTTAATTATTTAAGATAAAAAAGATGCTTAATAAAAAATTCAGCATCTTTTTTTGTTATTGTTTTTGATTGAATTTTAGAATAGATGTGGTGATTAAGTTATCAATTAGAGTTTCAAAACTATATCCAGAATTGCTCCATAGGTAAAAACTTAAAGACCCGGGGATAGAATTTATTTCGTTAAGATATAACTTTTTATTATAATAAATATAATCACATCTAACTATGCCAGAGCAATTAAACAAAGTATATGCATTATAAGTTAAATTTTTTATTTTATCCGTAAGGTTTTTGCTTATTTTGGCAGGGAACTCTCTGCCAAGAGAAGAAAACCCCTTACAAGCAGTTTTACACCCAAGTTTATTAAAGCCTTTACTACCATATTTTTCTGCATAAGTTAAAATACTGCTTTTTTTAATGGGCTTTTCAACTTCGCTAACAATTAATTTTTCTCTAGCTTGCATTGCGCTACAATTATATTCTGTAACTTTTTTAATTCCTTTTTCAATTAAAGCATAATTACAATAAGAAAATACAAGCTTTAAACCTTTTTCTAAATCTTCCATATTTTCAGCAAAAGTAACGCCTATACTACTGCCCATATCTATTGGTTTTACAACAATAGGAAAACTGTTAATATTTATAAAAGATGTAAGTTTATTGTTATCTAATGCATCTTTATTTAGCAAAATATAAGGCAAAACATTAAAATTGTTTTTTTCTAAAATTATTTTGGTTAAGTACTTATTTAGTGTTGAATTGCAAGATGTAATATTTGAAGAATTTGATGGTATTTTGCACATTTCAAGCATGCTTGATATAGCACCATTTTCACCATAACCGCCATGCAGACAATTAATAGCACAATGAATTTTTATTTTATTATTTGTAATTAAATTAAAATAAAAATAATTTTCACCCGTCTTTACATAAACTTTTTGTTTTTTAACATTATGTAAGTCTTCTATTTTTTTAATTTTTGGTGTATGCCACCAAATTCCATTTGTGTCTATGTAAATGGGATATATTTTATACTTTTGTTTGTTAATATTTTGAATAACTTGAAGTCCGGTTATTACGGAAACATCTTTTTCTAGGCTTGTTCCGCCATATAAAATTGCGACATTTAATTTGTTCATAATTATCCTCACTTTTGTTTTTATATATGAGGATTCTTTTAATTGTGTTAAAAAAAGGATATAATCGGGTAGTACCATTATATCCTTTTTTAATTATGTATAGTTGTCTGGTAAATCATTTTCAAATAAAATACAACAACCTTTTTCTATAAATTCATTAATCTTAATTTTAGCATCATCTAAATTTAATGCTTGTATAATTTGTGTTTTTGAGTTTTCTTGACTTCGAATACCTTCTATTATTTCTTTGCTATTTGCTTCGTTTACAACAACGCAAATATCGCAAATTTCTGCAATGGCTTTACCAAAGTTGATATTTGCTTCTTTTTCTTCAGCACCAAGTTCTACAAGCCCTGGTGTGATAATAATTTTTTTGCCTTTATACATTTTTAATACGCTAAGAGCAGATTTATATCCTTCAACACTGCAATTGTAACTATCATCTAGTATTGTATAATCTTGCATTTGTTTAACCTCAAGCCTATGGGCAGTTGGTTGCAATTCGCTTATGCTTTTAACAATATTTTCTATTGGCACTTCCAGTTTAACAGCAATGGCTGTTGCCATTAAAATATTTTGAATATTATGTGCACCAATAAGTTGAGTAGAACAAGGATATTTTTGGTTGTTTATAACAAGATTAAATTGAGTCCCGCTTGTAGAAAGGGTTATGTCGCTTGCGTAAATTGGAACATCTTGTGATTGTATACTTACAATTGTTTTGTCGCACTTACAGTTATCATAAAATTCTTTAGCAATTTCGTTATCGGCATTAAATACCATATAACCATTTTCCTTATTTTCTATATGTTTAACAAGTTCATATTTTGTATTTTTAATATTGTTTCTAGTATAAAATGTTCTTAAATGCTGATTCCCAACACCTGTAATAATTCCCATTTGAGGCTCAATTATATTGCACAAAAAGGCAATATCGCCACAAGTGTTTGCACCCATTTCTGCAATTAAAACTTCGTGGTATGGTTCAAGGTATTTATCAACAACTTGGCAAAGCCCCATTGCAGTATTAAAACTGTGAGGCGTCATACAAACATTATATTTGCTAGAAAGAATAGAGTTTAAAATATATTTTGTACTGGTTTTACCATAACTTCCCGTAATACCAATTCTAATTAAATAAGGATATTTTTTTAATTTTCTTTTAGCAATTTTTATATGTCTTAATTTGTTTAGTTCTTCACCTGGAAGATTTATTAAATGCGCTAAAGGAACTAAAAATACAAGTAGAATAGGGGAAAGGGTTATAATTGTTTCGTGTAAATAATTTGGCAAAATTTCGCTTAATTGTAGCAAACCAAAGCTTGCCAGAGCGCATATTATAAACAAACAACTAACAAGCCTTGTCATTCTATATGTGCTTTTTAGTGGAGTTTTCATTTTTGCGTTTATTACATTTACCCTAAAAATAATAGATAAAATTATATAAGGGATTAAAGAAATGTAAGAAATGTACTGCCAATATGATACAAGGCAAGCATTAATTACTAAAGAGCAAGCAAGAGACAAAAATACTAAAGATAGCATTCTTCCTAAATATTTTGCTTTTGTATCTTTTGCCCATTCTATATATCCTGTTAATTTGTAATCGCTTAATTGTAATATTTGTAGGAACTTGTAACCTAACAGACAAAGAATAACAGCGTTTATTAAAGACATTAATATTTGAAGAATTAAATTTAACATAAAACATCATCCTTTTAAAAATATTTGTACAGCATTAAATACTGGAGTTTGCTGAGTTAAAAATAAAAAGTGTCCACCAAAATCAAAAATATATAATTCAGAATTTTTTATTTTTTTATTATAAATTACAGCATCTTTTACATTTATCTGGTCATCATCTCTTGCATATAGCAAAAGTGTTTTTGCAGTGATATTTTTTAAATATTTGGTTAAATCATAATTTGTAATTTTAGTAAATGTTTGTTTCATTATTGGCGAAAGGCTTAAATAATCCTTTGAACCATTATTTTCAATTCGTTTACGATCAAGCAATTTGCATCTAACTAAAAACTTTTTTATTTTATAAAATAGGATTTTGCATTTAATTTTAAATGGCTTTTTTTCAATGCCAGCACCGCAAATGCTTATTATTTTTTTGATGGCTATATTATTGTTTAGCAATATTGCAACTCTAAAACCAAAACTATGAGCAATTATGCTAACATTTGTTAAATCCAGTAAATTAATCAGTTTGTTTACAGCACCAACATAATCATATAAAGACCATGCAAATTTTAAATCTCCGCTATTGCCAAATGGCGGGAAGTCTATAAAAACTAAATAGTAGTTTTGTTTAAGTGGCATAAAAATGTTTGCCCAAAGGTCGCTAGAAGTTGCCCAACCATGCAAAAACAAACAAGCGTTATTAATTTTTGAGCCGTATGTATAATAGCATATATCTGTATTGTTGTAGTTAAAATATTTTTTCATAATACTTTATATGCAAAATATAATGAATTTTACAATATTTTTACATAATTTAAAGCATCATTACCTTCAGCATAGTAGTTTTTTCTTATATTTATTAGTTCAAAGCCCATTCTTTTATATAGGTTTATAGCAACATTATTTAAACTGCTTACTTCTAAATATATTTTTTCTTTCTTGTTTTCCATGCAATATTCAAATAAAAATTCTAATAGTGCTTGCGCATTACCTTGTTTTCTGTACATCTTTTTTATACCTATACGCAAAATTTCGCATTCAGATCCAAGGTCTAAAAAACCTAAATAACCTATAGGTTCGTCATCGTTAGTGTAGCAAATGATATAACTTGATCTTTTTTCAAAATCATTTTCAATCATATCTTTTGTCCATGCTTTTTCTCCAAAGCATTCTTTTTCCATATCAATAATGTGAGGTATGTCATTTATAGATGCAAAATTAATCCACATTTTTTTGCTCCTTTTGTAGTAATTCTTTTTCTGCTTGGCTTAGTTTTAAATATAGCGGATTTGTTTGATTAATATTATTAAAGTCGCTAATTTGGGTTTTATAATTTATAAAATCAACTAATTCATGTAAATCATAGTTTTCATTAAAAAGTATGGAGTTTTTATAATTGGTTATTTCTTCGTTGGGAACAGTAAAGCATTTTTCAACTATTCCGTTCTTGCAACTAGCTACATAATAATCATCTTTGCTCGCTTTAAAAATTATATAAGAAGAATCTTTATGTGCATAGGCAATAGGTTCAAAACTGTTAAAAGCTATTATACTTTTATCAGATAGTGCACTACATAAACCCTTTAAAAGGGCTACACCAATTCTTATTCCTGTAAAAGAGCCAGGGCCGATATTTACAGCAAAAACATCAATATCATTTATATTTAGGTTGGCATTTTTAAGTAATTCGTTAATAAAAGGCAAAGCACTTTCGCTGTGTTTGTTTTCTTTAGAGGCTTTTTTACTGAATATTTGTTCATCTTTTATAACAATATAGTCTGCATTATCAAACGCGGTATTTATTATTAATTTGTTCATTTTATTTCCTCAACAATTATTTTTCTTTTATTATCACTTATTTTTATTAATTCGATATGAATGCATTTTTTATCTTTAAATAATTGAGGTGTTTGGCTATACCATTCAACACAGCATATACCATTAGGGTTGCCAATATATTCATCAAAGCCTAATTCGTAAATATCTCTTTCATCTTCAATCCTATACATATCAAAATGATATAAATTTAAAGTACCGCTAGTGTACATATTCATAATTGTGAAAGTGGGACTAGTAATTATTGCTTTTATACCTAGTTGCTCAGCTATGCCTTTTGTAAAAGCTGTTTTACCAGCGCCCAATTCGCCAGAAAGAAGCAAAATTTCGCCACCTTTAAAATTTTTACATATATCTTTTGCTATGCTTATTGTTTGCTTAATGTTTTTACTAATATATTCCATTTTTCTCCAAAATTATTTAATTTTATTAAATAATGTAATTTAAGTATAACATATGATAAATATTATTTCAAGAAAATTTAAGTTGAAAAGTACTTTATTTTTATAATTTGGTTATAATTGCTTAGGGTAATTATGAAAAGTTAT
>CAVFEO010000054.1:0-4088 GCA_963621425.1 bacterium
TTTAACAATATAACTTCCAGTTCTTGGTGGAGGGTTGAAACTATTTTTATCAACAAAAGAGCCAATGTGGCAGTTAAAAAATGTTTTGGATAATAATTGAATAAAATTAATACTATTAGTTTTTTCAAAATTTTGTAAACTTAAAGCATATTTATCACCAATAAGCATTACAATATAAGGTACTTTGTATTTGATACATTTATATAAAAAAGGCTCTAATATGTTATATGGTAGGGAAGTAATTATTTTATTATAGTTTGAGAAATTATAATTTAATGCGTTTTGATAAATAATAGACACATTTTTATAAACTTTTGGCAAATCATTTAAATATTTTTTTAGATTAGTATCAATTTCAACAATGTCTAAATGGTTGCATAAGGGAGCAATCCTTTTGCTTACAATACCATTTCCTGCACCAATTTCCAGTATATTATCAGTTTTTGTAATGGCACTTAACTTAATTAATTCATCTAAAACTTTTTCATTTATTAAAAAATGTTGTCCGAGTAATAAATTATTTTCCATTTAGCAATCTCCATATAAATATAGTGAGTAATTAATTGTTATTAATAATTATATATTATCATATAAAGTGTTGCTAGTCAATTCTAATGTGTAAAAGTTTGATATAAGAAAATTTTTTAAATAGGTATTGAAAAATTTTTCATCATGTGATATAATGAATAGTGTATTAAAGAATAACGCAGTTTAATTTTAATTACAAGTTAAAAAATAAAATAAAAGGGGTACGAAATTATGTTTAATATAGACCAATTATGCGCAAGTGGCACAGAAGTTGCTGTTAATGTATTGTCTATTATTATGGCAATAGGCGCAGGCGTTTTAGTACTTGTTCTTATTATAGATGCATTATTTGCTATGCTAGGAAATAGTAATGGTATTTTCTTTAAATCTAGTAAAGCTGGCAAAGAACAAGAACAAACTCAAGCTGTTGAACAAGAATATGTTCAAGAAAAAGAAGAAGAAAAAGAAGCTGAAGAAAATTTAGCTGTAGCCACAGAAGAACCTTATAATAATATTGATTATGAAAAGGCAAGAGAAGAAGAAATTGCTTTATATGGCGAAGAAGCTAAAGAAGAAGCTCCTGTAGAAGAAAATCAAGAAGAAGCTCAAAATTATGAAGATCTTGATTCTATCTTATTTGGTGCAGAAAATCAAGAAGAAGTTAAGGAAGATACTGCAGAATCTACAGAAGAAGAAAAAGAAGAAGTTATTGATATTGAAGATGATGATTATCAAGATATCATTGATGCTATCAACAGAATGAGAGCTGAAGAAGAAGGCAGTGTTTCTGAAATTAATGATGACCTTTTAGAAGAAGAAGCTGTTGAAGAAGAAATTGCAGAACCTGAAGAAGATGAAGAAAAATTAATTAGTGATGAAGTTGTTGCTGATGCAGAAAACTTAGTAGCTGAAGATGAAACTGTTGAAGCTGAAGAAATTAATGAAGATGTTAAGGCTGAAATTGAAACTATTAGAGATGATGAGTACTACAGATCTTTAAGTGAAGAAATTGCTCAACTTAAAAAAGATTTAGAAGCTCAAAAAGAAATTCTAGAAGCAGAAAGACAAGAAGTTATTGCTAAGAATGTAATGTTAGAAGCTGAAAGAGAAGAATTAATTGCAGAACTAGAAGCTGCTAAAGCGGAAAATGCACAAATGACAGAAGGTGTTAGTGCTGTTTACCTATCTGAACAAGAATGTGAAGATAGACTTGCTGTATTAGAAGAAAGATTAAAAGAAAATGAAAAACTTCTAAGAAAAGCTAAGAGAGAATTTAAACCTTTAGAAAGAGTTAAAAAGACTTTAGAAAGAGATAAGAACAAGTTAAGAAGAAAAGAAGCTATTGTTGCTAAACAAAAGATTGTTCTTTATGGCGTAAATAATTATATTGATATTGATGAAGGCAGAGCTGCAAAACTTGCTGAAGATTTGGATTTATTAGATGGTTTAAGACTATCTGTTCAACATTGCGAAGAAGTTATGACTGAAAATGCAGATCGTTATCCAATTTTAGAACAAACTTATAATATCTTGTTAAGTGATAATGCTCAAATTAAACATGATATTGAACAAGTTAAACAAGACTTAGAAAATATTAGAAATTCTGCAAATTATCAAGCTCCAGTTGAAGAAGAAGTAGAAAACCCAGAAGTTGTAACTGTTTCTACTGAAGATAATAATGGAGAAGATGATGGCAATCCTGTTCAAGATTATGCAGAAACTGTTGAAAGAGAAGAAATTGCAGAACAACTAGCTCAAGAAGAAGCAGCTAAAGAAACTCAAACAGAAGAAGCTCCAGCTGAAGAAGAAGTTAAAGAAGATTTTGCTCCTTTAATGGAAGAGAAAGCTGTAGAAGAAACTGAAGAAAATGAACCAGTTGAAGGTCAAATTAATCTTGATGATGTTTTAGCTCAAGTTCAAGCAGAAGAAGCAGTTAAAGAAATTGCTAATGATGAAGCTGTAGAAGAAACTGTTGAAGAACAAACTACTCAAGAAGAAGCTGAAGAAGTTCCTGTAGAAGAAGCAACAGAAGAAGTTGCTGCTGAAGAAAAAGAGGAAGCTCCTGTTGTAGAAGAAACTCCAGCTGAAGAAGAAGTTCCTGCAGAAGAGGCTCAAGAAGAAGCTGAAGAAGAAATTAAATATGTTCAAAAAATAAAAAATCCTAAGCCTTCTAAAAAGGATAAGGAAAAAGAAGAAAATGAAGATAGTGAAATAACTCCAGAGTTAGAAGCTCTTCTAAGAAGAACTAAGTTCTCTTTGAACGATTTAATTGATGACGAAGAAGACGAAGATTAATAAACAAAAAGCCACTTTGTAAAAAGTGGTTTTTTTTATCTTTTTTTTGGGAAATAGTTGACAAAATTGCTGGGGGGTATACTGAATTTGTAGAAAAAGGAGTAAAAATGGAAAAATTTTTTAATAAAACAAAATTAAGTGTTGTTATTTGTCTGACAATGCTAATATCTATCATTTTTTGTGGGTGTTCAAATGGCAGCAATAATACTCATACAGAAGTTATTACAGAACAAACACCTAATTATACTTTAACAATAACATCATCAAATACAAATTATGGAAATGTTTATGGTGGAGGCACCTATGCTGAGAACGAACGAATAACAATATATGCAGTTGCAAATGATGGATATAATTTTAATTCGTGGAGTGATGGCGGAACAAATCCTATTCGTACTATAACTATGATAGCGGACACAAGCCTTACTGCAACTTTTACTGAAAAAACAAAATATATAACATTAAAAGAGTTTGATATGTATGTAGATACTTATTCTTCAGCGGCATCTGATTTGGCTCTTTACTACCAAGAAATAAGAATAAAAAAGGATACAAATAAGTATTTTGGAACTAGTTCGGGTTATGGTTTGGGATATACAAATCAACTTACTCTTTATAAAGACGGGCATAATTATTTTGACCAAGATGGGCCGATATATTATGAAGGGGGATATGATTCTACAGATCAATATGTATATGGTCAAAATAGTGTAGAATTTATAATTGACTATACGGTTTTTGAAAATGGTGATGGCCAAGGATATCGTTATACCTCAAGAACCGTTCAATTTAATCTTGCCAAGAATAATTTAACTCCAACAGTCACTATTGTAAGTGGAAATGGTTGGGCAATAAGAGCAAAACTCATTTTTGCTGAAATTAGTTAAAAAGGAGAAGAAAAATAAAAATGGAAGCAAAGTTTTATAATGATAATTTATCTTTAGTAAAAGATATAAAAAAGTTAAACCCTAAAGTTAAAATTTATAAATGGAAAGATAGGTGTGGGCCACAAGATGTGATTTATTGCAATATCCCTGCAAGCGAATTAAAATTGCCACAAGGTTTTTATTATAATGAAAAAAATGGTATAACAAATAAACATAATACAGAGGGAGCGTATAATTCTTTAGGTTGTAAACCTGTCAAAAATTTAAATTTAAAAGACGATTTAGTAAAGCGTGGTATTGTAGAAATAAAATTTAAAATGTCTAAAACTTTAGCACAAAAAATTAAAGATGCTTTAAAGCGTGAAAAAAATACTGAAA
>CAVFEO010000054.1:4123-6177 GCA_963621425.1 bacterium
GATGCTGCATCAATTACATATTGAATTATTTCGCTCAATTTGTATTCTTTTAATTTTTTAGTTGCTAAAGTCTTTTCTAAGTCAGAGGCGCTAGCACTTATTAAACCTCTTGCTTGTAATTCGCCTAATGTCATTTCGTCTACATCAATAGTATCCAATTTTGTCGCAATGTCTTTAATTAATGGTCCTTTAACATTTGAATCTGTTTCATACAACAAACCAATAAAGCCTGTGTAACTATCAGGTTCAGCCAAAGCTGGATCTGTTTTGTAATCCTTTACACCTAAATCCATAACATCGTCTAATCTTAAAGAGTCTATATCGGTTGATAGAGAACTAATAGTAGAATTTTGTAGTGATTTTAATATTTTAGAAGATGCATCATTGATATCAATAATTTCTTTTAGTTTTAATGTATTAATTTTTGCTTCGTTAATTTCAGCTAAAGTCCAATCGTTCATGGCTGCAAGAATTCCAGTTTCTGTGCCATTTAGTTCTAATACGGTTGACAATGTTAAGGTTTTAATTTTAGCATTGTTTAGTTCGCCCAAAGTCCAATTTTCCATTGCTTTTAAAATTCCGGTATCTGTGCTTTTGACATCTAGTATTTTGCCCAGTTTTAGAGTTTTAAAGTTATCAGAATCCTTTAAGTGTCCCAAAGTCCAATTTTTCTCACCAATTGCTGCTAAAACGCCAGTAGAGGAAGAAGTGATTCCTAGAATATTGTTTATGCTTAATGCATCATAAGAATCATTTTCTTTTAAATCGCCTAAAGTGTAGTTGTGGTTTGCTAATTCTCCCAACAAACCTTCTCCTGTTCCGTCAAGACTTAAAACATCATTAACTTTTATGCTGTCTATAGCATCATTTAGTTTTGTTTTGTCTTCAGAGCTTAAATCTTCAAAAGTTAAATTTTTTTCTTTTATTGCATCAAAAACAGCTTGAACCATATCGTTGCCAAAATCGTGGCCGTCTTCAAATAGTGTAGAAATTTTTTCTGCTTTATAATTTGATAGAGTATCTTCTAAACTTCTATCTTTAAATTTTAAAGCAAAAGGTGAATCCTTTGGCAAGTTAACTCCGCCTTCAATTAAAATATCATTATATACAAGTCCAAAAGTTAAATGATCTTTTATTTTGCCTAATTCATCAGTTACTGTTGATATTTTTGCGGACATTATTCCGCTAAAAAGAGTTTTAGATAAATCTATATCTTTGTCGTTTATTTTTAAAATAAAATTCTTTTTGATATTGCCTTCAAGCAACTTGTCATCAATTTCGCTAATAGATAAGTTTGTAATATCGTTAAATTCGGTAACCAAATCTTTAATTGGTTTATCGTTATATTCGCCTAAATTTATAATTTTAGTTCCAAGCATTTGCTCTATTTTTGTTATAGAAATATTATTGTATGCCCAAAAGCCTGCGCCTACTAATCCTCCAACAGTAAGTAGAATACCAATAAAAATACCCACAAAGAGCATAACAATAACTTTACAACCACCACCGCTTCTACTCATATTAAATCACATCTCCTTATAAAATCAATTTTAATATAACATAACAGCAATTAATTGTAAAGTAAAAAAATGCTTAAATTATTTTTTATATTTTTTGGTTTTAGTGACTTTTTTGATGGATGATTTTTTAAAAATTACACTATAAATAGCATAAAGCAAAAGAGCATAAACCAATATAGATATAATCACATATTCTAAACCAATGCTAGCATAAGTGCCTTGTGTTATGCCTGAAATGTCAGAAAAAGTAATACTGCTATTTATATTTATGTTTGGAGCATTGTAAAAGAACCATAATCCCATAATAAAAAGTATAGTTAAAGGTATTGTTATAATAAGCAGTCGGCCTTTTAATTTTTGGTTTAAAAAGCATTTAACAGTTAAGTATATACCGCTAATTTGTGCTATTAAAAATATTCCTATTTCAATATATCTAATTGTTGTAAAATTATATGATAAATTGTTAGCGTAAGTAAAACCGTTTAAAATATCACCCATAATAAAAAATAAAGCGATATTTGATGCAATATTTAT
>CAVFEO010000054.1:6187-7966 GCA_963621425.1 bacterium
CTCCATCTATTACTTTTACAAAGTTGTTAGTTTTAGTTTTTGTATTCATTAATTTCTTCCTTTATTGTTAGTATGGATAAAAAATCACTAAAAATGCAATAGGGTAATATTTTATAAAAAAAAAGTTGTAATAAGTCTTTACTTTTTTAAGTAAATATTATATAATAAACAAAGTCTACAAAACTTGGACTAAATAATTTAAAGGTGCAAAAAAATGAATATAAGCGTATTAGGATGCGGTAGGTGGGGTTCGTTTATTGCTAATTACTTAGCTCAAAAAGGTAACAATGTGTATCTTTGGGGGAGAAGTGGTGGTAGGTCTTACGAGTCTTTGCTTAAAACAAGGTCAAATGATTATATGCAACTTTGTGATGAAGTTAATTTAACTTGCGACTTGCCAAAAGCTTTAGAAAGTGAAGTCATTATAATATCCATTTTAACAAAAGAACTAGATGGTTTTTTAAAGGAAGTTAAAAGCAACTTAAAAGAAGATAAAACTATTGTGTTCTGTATGAAAGGGATTGATCCAAATACAAGCGAAACTTTAACTCAAATTGCTGTACGAAATGGGTTTGATGAAAATAATTTAGCTGTATGGGTTGGCCCCGGACATGTGCAAAATTTTATAAGTGGCATTCCTAGTTGTATGATAATTAGTTCACCTAATATGGATCTAGCAAAAAAATTACAGTCAGAATTTTCAAGCGAATTAATTAGATTCTATATTAATTCAGATATTTTAGGCGTGCAAATTGGTTCAGCATCTAAAAATGTTGTTGGTATAATGTCTGGCTTATTAGATGGCTTAGGTTGGCAAGGGGTGAAAGGAGCGTTGATGGCTCGTGCTACATATGAATATGCTCGCCTTGTTGACAAAATGGGCGGTAAAGGTCAAACAATTTACGGTCTTAGCCATTTGGGTGATTATGAAGCAACATTATTTTCACCATTTTCACATAATAGAATGTTTGGAGAATGTTTGGCTAAAGGTGAAGATTATAATTTGAGTGCTGAAGGAGTGTTTAATGTTAAGGGATTTTACGCTTTGGCTCAAAAATATAATGTTGATATGCCGTTGACTGATGCGCTGTATAAAATAATTTTTGAAAATGCGGATATTAAAGAACAAATTGGTAAATTATTTAGTAGAGAACAAAAACAAGAGTTTTGTTGGGAAAATTAAGGAGAAGAAAAAATGAATACAGATATAACTATGAAAAATGTTTGGCACGGTATTGATGATTCTAGAATAACTCCAGAAGATTTTATCGTGTGCATAGAAATACCAAAAGGAAGTAAAAAGAAATACGAATTAGATAAAAAGTCAGGATTGATGATACTTGATAGAATTCTTGCAACAAGTACACAATATCCAGCAAATTATGGGTTTATTCCAAGAACTATAAGTGATGATGGGGACCCTTTAGATGTAATGGTTCTTTCAAGCGAAAGCATAGATCCATTTACACTTGTTAGATGTTATCCAATAGGTGTGGTAACTATGATTGATGGCGGAGATAAAGATGATAAAATTATTGCCATTCCATTTAAAGACCCTCTATATAACTATTATCAAAATATAGATACATTGCCACATCATATTATTGATGAGATTATCCACTTCTTAAAGGTTTATAAAAATTTAGAACAAACAGTTACAGAAGTATCACCAATTAAGGGTATGGAAGAAGCTATTGAAGCTATAAAAGATGGTAAAGAAAAATATGCGTTTAAATTCAATATGTTTAGCGAAAACAAGTAATTAGGCGTGTATTAAAC
>CAVFEO010000055.1:0-2545 GCA_963621425.1 bacterium
TTTGTAAAGTATATAGCTCCAATACTAACAAGTTGTTATAGATTAGCAAATCGATCATATTTGGCTATAGTTTTTTATAGAAAAAACAAAGACAAATTAATACAAACTTCTGCATTGTTGACATCTGTGGCTGCAGCGTATTGTGATTGCAAACGATATAAGGAAGCTCTTATTTGTGCTAACAAAGCGTTGAAAATTGATGGGGAATCAGAAGAACTTACAATGGTCTACGATAGAATAAATAGGGAATTGAAAAGAAATAAATTATTATAAATGTTAAAAAAGCACTTTGTTCAAGTGCTTTTTTATTTTTTAATTATTTCAAAACCAGTAGCATTATCTTTTATTTCATAGCCTAGGCTAGAAATTTTAGCACGCAATTCATCTGCAAGTGCGTAGTTTTTGTTCTTTTTTGCATCCCAGCGCTTGTTTGCAAGTTCAGTTACTTCGTTTGGAATTTCTTGCTTAATTTCTTCAATTGGCTCATCTAGTTTAAGCCCCAAAACTTCATCCATACGCAACGCATAATGATAAACATCTTCGCTTTTTGGCATAGCTTTTAACATTTCCCACATAACAGCAAGAGCTTCAGGGGTGTTTAAATCATCATTAATAGCATTTGCAAACTTATCCATAAAGCTTGAAAGTTTGAATATATCTTCAGAAGTTAGGGGAGTTTTAACGTCTTTATTAGATTGTACTAATGCGTGCAATCTTTCATATCCACTTTTTGCAGAAGCCATAGCATCAAAAGTGAAGTTTATGCGTTTTCTATAGTGTGCTTGCAAGTTAAAATATCTAAAATCCATAGGCGAAAAACCATGTTCAGCAAGGTCATCTAAAGAATAAATGTTGCCCAAACTTTTGCTCATTTTTCCGCCATTTACTTGTAAAAAGTAGCAATGCATCCAAAAATTAACAACTTGATGTCCAAAAGCGCAATCGCTTTGAGCAATTTCGTTTTCGTGGTGTACATACAAGTGGTCCTCACCGCCAGTATGAATATCTATATGTTCGCCCAAATATTTTGTGCTCATAGCACTGCATTCTATGTGCCAGCCAGGGCAACCAACGCCCCAAGGGCTGTTCCACTTCATAATGTGTCCAGGTTCAACAAACTTCCAAAGAGCAAAATCTTTTGGGTTGTGTTTTTGTGTGTTTACGCCAATTCTAGATACGCCGTCTTCATCTTGTGGCATTCTAGAAAGTTCGCCATAATGAGGGAATTTTTTAGTATCAAAATAAATTCCATCATCAATTTTATATGTATAGCCGTTTTGTTCTAATTTTTTGTTTAATTCAATCATTTCATTAATGTGGTCAGTTGCTTTAACAAGTTTAGTTGGCATTAAAATGTTTAAACTTTGAATATCTTTTACAAACAAATTTGTGTATTTTTCTGCAATTTCCCAAGGAGTTTTATTTTCCTTTTTTGCACTTAATTCCATTTTGTCGTCGCCGTCATCAGCATCACTTGTTAAATGTCCAACATCAGTTATATTCATAACACTATAAACAGAGTAGTGGTTAAAAAGTAGTGTTCGCTTTAGCGTATCAGCAAACAAATAGGCACGCATATTTCCAATGCTTGCCCTAGAGTATACTGTTGGTCCGCAAGAATACATTTTAACTTCGCCATTTTCGCTTATAGGTTTAAATTCTTCTTTTGCTTTTGTTAACGAATTGTAAAGTTTTATCATATATTTTCCTTCCATTTATTTTTTAAGTCTTAAATCTTTGTTTTTAATTTCCATACAAATACAATTAAGTTTATTAAATAGTCTAGAAAAAACTCTTTCGCCATAGCGCTCTATAATTCCATCATTAGTTAAATTGGTGGTAATAATTGTTAAGCGTTCATAAGTTTGTCTTTCATTAATTAAACTTAATAAATATTCCCTAGTTATATTTTTAAGCACATTTTCTGTACCTAAATCATCTATAATTAGCACATCACACTCTAAATAAGGCGCAAAATATTTTATTTTATCGTCAGTAAAAGTAGTGTGGTACTTTAAAAAATCATTATTCATATGTGTAGCAGTAGCAAAAATTGTATATAATTGTTTATCAATAAATTTGTTTGCCATTGCGTGTGTTAAATATGTTTTGCCAACGCCAGAATCTCCAACAATTAAAAGGTTGGTATATTTTTTATTATCAGGGTAGTTTTCACATATTTTAACAAGTACATCAAGAGTTTTTTCATCAACATCTTTGCAATCAGAAAAAGTAACAGGTTTAACGGGCATTCCGCATTTATCTTTAAGCAAAGAGTTTATTATCTTTTTAACGCAAGAACATTTTTTGCCATCTACAAAGCCGGTATCTTTACACAATGAACAACAAAATTGTGGCATAAGCATTTCACGGCTTAAATGCATATCTTTTAAAATTTTATCTTGTTCAAGTTTAAGTTCAATAATTTGTTTTTCAATTTTATAACTACTTTTGCCTTCAAATTGTGCTTGACCAGCATCAATAATAAGCCCACCAATTTTATTTTCTAGTTCTAAAAATGCTGGGTTTTTACGAGCTTCATGTG
>CAVFEO010000055.1:2625-7919 GCA_963621425.1 bacterium
ATTTAAAATTTTTTGTACTTCATCTTCTAAATAAAAACTATTCATTGCATTCTCCTTTAAAATTTAATATCATCAATATTTGTGAAAAACGCATTTAATTCTTCTGTGGTGTAAGAACGCTCTCTTACAAGTTTCTTTTCTTTAACAGGTGCTTCCTTTTTAGGTGCATCAAATATCTTATCTGCTTCTTTTGCCTCATCAACAGTGGTTATTTTTCGCAAATTGTAGTAATTTAATATCTTGTTTAAATATTGCATAGGTTGTAATGTTCCAATGCTTTTGCTTATAGCATAATCCATTAATTCATCACTTGTTGCATATGTATTTGTCCACACATTGTACATATACCTATCACTAGAGTTAACTTGCCTTGATAGGTGCAATTTTTCAAGTATTGCTTTAATGTTATCATCAATGCGCACAACCTCAGAAATGTAATCATTAATGGCTTCAAGCGAAATAAGACCAATGCGGTAGAATTTTTGAATTTTATTGTCCATACCTTCAAGCGTTTTTATTCCGCTCTTAAAGCAATCTTTTGCAATTTGCACAAGTGTAGCAGAATCGTATCCGTAATTGTTCCAATTAATAACATAGTTGTCTACAACAGGGTCAATATTATCGTAGTATAAGCCAAGTTCTTTTAATACGCTTCTAGCAGTATTATATAATTCTGCCTTCTGGTTTTCATATGCTTGAATATCTGTAATTGTGTAAAGTTTTAACTCGTAATACTTTTTCATTTTGCTCTCTAACTGAAAAATAGCATTTTTGCTTTTGTTTTTTATAGAGCGCGCAACTTGATTAACAACTTCAACATTGTAACCCAAATTTTTTGTAATAAAGTTGAAAATATTAATTTCATCAATGTTAGCACAACGCTTAATGCCAAAAATTTTAAGTAAGTTATCAATTAGTTCGTTATTTTCATTAATAGAATCTATATGTTTAATAACATCTTTTTGTGTAAGAATACCTTTATTTGCCCAATCTCTAGCCACGGTTAAAACATATTTGTAACCAATATCTTTGCCTTGAGTTGATGCGCAATAGTTAGCAATAGAAAGTAGGGCAGAAGGTTGCATAGATGAAGATTCTAAAAATTCCATATATGATTGGTATTCTATCATAGAAAGCATTCTCGCGCTAATTATCTCTTGAATATCCTTGCAGAAGTCTTTATATTTGCCATTTAAAATTTGTTTTTCTTTTTCCATACTTCTAACAACTTCTAAATATCTTATTTCAAAAGGTTCAAGTTCAATAATTTTAACAAGCCCAACTTCTTGCCAATAAGCAAATGCACCAAAAATATCTTCTTTGCTCATATTAAAATATTTTACAAATTGTTCAAGCGAGTTGTTCATATCGGGATTTTGACACAAATAAAGACCATATAGATAAATTTTTACAAAATTATCAGGCGCATCTTTCATATAATCAGAAAAAAAAATATTGCTAATTTCAGTAAAGTTTTTCACTTTTTTGCTTGTAGAAAACTGACAAAATGCCATAAGCCCCTCCTTGAATAACTTTTTAACATAATATATCACTTATTGTTCATTTAAACAAGTAATATAAGAATATTTTTTTATTTTTTTAATAAACATATTTGGACAACACAACACACTTTAAGGGGATTAAATGAAAAAGTTTTGCATAACACTATTAATTTGTATGTTTTTGCTAACATCTTGCTCAAACGCTCAAGATAATAAACCAAAAGAAAGCACGCTTACATCGTATGATTTTAAAATTGATGTAAATACAGAAGAAAAATCGCTTCAAGCAAGTCAAACTGTGCATTATGTAAATAATACAGAAGTAACGCTAGATAAAGTTAAATTCCACTTATATCCAAATGCGTTTAAAGCACAAAATACATCTCAAAGCGTGGTTAGCGAATATAATTTTGATAAGGCATATCCAAATGGCTTTGATAGTGGTTATATTAATATCAACAGCGTGAAAGATAGTGTTCAAGCAGATATGCAATATTCTTTGGAAGGGGAAGAAGATAGTATATTAAGCATTGTTTTTCCGCAAAAGTTATATCCAACAGAAAGCATAGATATAAACATATCATTTTTTGTAAAAATACCAAATATAATTCATCGCTTTGGCTATGGCGAAAACACAATTAATGTAGGCAATTTTTATCCGGTTGCATGCGTTTATGAAAATGGTGATTTTGTGTGTGATGGATACCACTACAACGGCGACCCATTTTATAGCGAAATGGCAAACTATTCTGCACAAATTACCTATGATGCAAGCCTTGTTTTAGGCGCAAGCGGACAAGAGCAAACAAAGGTTAGTGGAGATAAAAAAATAAGCGAAATAAAAGCAAACTGTGTGCGAGATTTTGCCTTTATTTTAAGCCAAAAATTTTGCACGAAAAATCAATATGATGACAAAACAAAAACAACTTGCTCTTATCTATATTATAATGATGAAAACGCTGATGCTACTATGCAGTTAATAATTGATGCCGTACGCACCTTTAATGACCTTGTTGGCGAGTACCCATATCCAACACTGGTTGTTGCACAAAGTAACTTCTTGCATGGCGGAATGGAATATCCTTGCATTGTGTTTATATCTGATGCAGAAATGAAAAGGCAAGATTATTATCAAGTTATTGTGCACGAAATTGCTCATCAGTGGTTCTACAACCTTATAGGCAACAACGAATACAGTGAAGCGTGGCTAGATGAAGGGCTTACAGAATATGCAACATTGCTATTTTTTGAGGCAAACGAGCAGTATGGTGTAAGTTACGAACAAAGCGTAGGTAATATGCTAAGTTCATATCAAATGTTTGTAGATGTTTATACGGATGTGTTCGGCAAGTTAGATACATCTATGAATAGACCACTTAATAAGTTTAATAGCGAACCCGAATACACCTATTGCGTTTACATTAAGGGCGTATTGATGCTAGATAATTTGCGTTCACATATTGGGGATAGCGCATTCTTTTTAGGGCTTAAAAACTATTATAAAGAAAATGTGTACAAAATAGCAAAACAAGATAATTTTATATCTGCTTTTCAAAAGGCAAGCAATAAAGATATAGGTAAAATTATAGAATCGTGGATAGACGGAACGGTAATATTGCAGAAAACATAGCGCAATATTGACAAAAATCACAAAAAGTGGTATAATAAACATTAGAAAAATGAAAAATGTACAAAGGAGGTATGCTTTTATGAAAATTTGGTCATGGAAAGGTCAATCATCTAATGCTGGTTCAAATGGTGGCGGAACAAATGGCTCTTCTGATGGGGATGTTGGCGGAAGAGATTTTGACTTGTCATACTTTGAACGAATGAAAATTAAGTCACACCAAATGCACGAATCTGCAGAAATGTTTTACGGCAAAGCAAGGCCAAAAGTGCGTAAGGCTGGTGGTCAGGCTAAAGGCTTTATAAAGTTTGTTGCAACACGCGATAAGTACAAAAAGTATCTTCCTGTAAAAATCAATAAGGATAATTTGAAGCCTTTTGCTCATCCTACATTGTTTTCTGCCAAAAAGGGTGGCTGGCACGAAACTACTTTGTTTTTAAAGTTTTTCCTTTTATTCAACCCGTCATCACTTTTGCTTATGGCACCTCTTTATGCTCTTTATGGTGCAGAAATTACTTATGGTGCATATAAAGTTGCACCAAGAAGGGCGTATAATGTAAAATACAATCAAGATAAGAAAAAGAACTACCGAGCTCAAGTAATTAAAAGACATAGTGAAGAAAATGCTATTAAAAGACAAGAAAAAGCAATTCGCAAGGCTCAAAAGAAGGAAGAAAAACTTGCAAGAGAACAAGAGTCGCAAATGCTTGCTCAAGAGGATAGTTATAGAGATTCAACATTGTCTAACATTCATAATAGTGAATCTTTAGAAAGTATTTTAAGTTAAATAAAAACACTGACACGAAGTTGGTCAGTGTTTTTTATTTTGGTTGTTGTTAAGAAGAATAATGTAAAAGAGGTTAAAAAGTTGACTAAGCATATCAATTAAATTAGGTTTAATTTAACTTTTAAACAATAAATAAAACGAGGTACAAAAAATGGCTTTTGTTAGAGATAAAGAAGCAAGTCAAGATATTGCAAAACAAATAGCAGATTTAAATAAATCGTTATCAGAGTTGCGTAGGACTTTAGATTCGCAAGAAAGAGAAATGGACGAATTAAGAACAAAACTAAAAATGGTTACAGATGAAAACGCTCAAATTAAGCGCTTAATATCTGATACAACACAAATTAAAGCAAGTTTACAAGATGTAGAAGCAAAGGTTAACGCTATATCTGGTGTGGTTGGTCCTGAAGTTTCTGAAAAATTGGATAGAACAATTAAAGAGATAAACTATAGAACAGAACAATTAACTCAATTAGTTTCATCTACAAGTTTAAAACTTTCTGGAGATGCTGAGGCTCATGTAACAGAAATTAATGCTCTTAAAGAAGAACTTGAAAAGTTAAGAAACGATGTAAAAATGGTGTCATGCACAACAAGTGCGTAATCGCGGAATTTGCACATTAACTCTAATAAAAGAATTAGAAAGAGAAGGATATAGTGTAAATTTACATTTGTTTGAAATGTCAGATTGTGGCAGACAAAGAGTTTTCTCCCAATGGAACTTAAAAAAGCCGGGTCAGCCTATGGATTATAGGTCTTTGTATTTCCCTATGGTAAATCCAAATTTTTTAAGAAGATTATCGTTTAGATTGAGAGAAATTACGCCAGAACTTACATCTACTTGGGTTGGTGGGTATGGCTCAACATGCGGTTTAGGAACTGTTAAATCGTATTTACAAACATCACCTACCGCAATAGTAGTTAATCAGCCAGATGACCACGGCATTAAAAGAAGAGATATAGAAGAGGATTATAAACAGTTTGTTAGGTCAGTTTCAAGAGATTTGGATAAGGTAAAAAAATTTTTTGATGAAAAAGAGCGTATTCAAGCAGATGATGGCGGAAGAAAATAATTTAAGAGAGCATAGAGATATGCTCTTTTTTTGTTTGTCATTCCGACCGAACGGTAGTGAGTGGAGTGAATTTTGCTAGATACACTAGGCTTGTTTCATCCGCTCGGTATGACAGAAAATGGTGTTCTGAGCGCAAGTGAAGAATCTCAAAGAGAGAATAAAAGAGGATAAGAAAAGGGGTAAAGCACAAACGCCGGGATGGGTTGTAGGGAAAGAGATAAAAAAATAGGAAAAAAGATAAAAAATATTTAAAAAAGTGTTGACAAAGCGAAGACGATTGTGTTAATATAAACACGCTAACTATT
>CAVFEO010000056.1:0-7585 GCA_963621425.1 bacterium
TCTTTATCTTGCTCGGTTCCAACTATCCAGCCATTTAAATAGTGCCTTATCTTTCTGAAGAGCTTAGTTATCTCATCCACAACATCTTTAACGCCTTGCTGTTGGAAGAAAAAGTCTTTTCCAAAATCTTCGCCGAATTCATCTTTGCAGAATACCGCTTTATATATTGCTTTTCTCTGAAGCAAGAAGTACGGCCAAAAGTCCTGGTTATGTGCGCCGTTGTGGTCTTTTAATTCGAGTTCTGAATAGATTGGCAATAACCTCTGTTTCATAAGCCATAAGCGCTCACGGTAATAGTCAGGTCGCATAATGCGGTAGTAGCGTTTTAATTGGTTAAATTCTTGTTCAGATTTAATAACAATAAAGTGCGCTATTAAGTTCATCATTATGGTTTTACCCTTGCCGGGTTCTCCAGACATAATAATCTCGTGGTGGTTGATTATGCTATTGAGCAAAAAGTTATCTGGAGTTACTTTTGCATACTTCCACTTTAGTTGTTCTAGCCGTTTAGCTTCAGCTTTTTTCTTGCGTTCATCTAACCCGGCTTTATATCGAACGGAAGCTATGTTAATGAAGTATTGAGCTAGTGCAAAAGCACATACGCCAATACCTATGTATATAAGTATAGTTATATTCATTTTTAGCCTCCGTTCCGCCGAATTTATTATTACTTTAGTAATAATATTTATTTTTAAGTGATTTTTTTAAAGATTTTTCAATTAACAAACATGTAGCACTGAAGAACCAGATTGTGTAGATTGTATTAGCTTTAAATTTCTATTCAATTCTATTGCGCCATTAAATGAATATTGATTACTGTAATTGTTATCTGCAGATGCAATTGTGTTCCACTGATTGTTATTCCAGTAGTAGCTATTCCAGGCTTCAGATATTGAATATGTAACTCCACATTTTGGACAAGTTTCTGTAATATGTACAGGTGCATTGCTCCATGTTGTGTAGTTTCCAGATTGAGCTATATCTACATGAATTAATGCATTGTTGAAATCGAAATACATGACTATATTTTCGTTATTTTTAATAGCATAGAATCTATAGCCACTATCTTGCAATGAAAATGTTCCAGGATTGATAATTGTTGACTCGTTTGTATTGTCATTGTAAACTGCATATTCTTTAATTGTTTCGCCATTAATTTGATTTGGCAAAACTATTGTTGAATAATATTTAGAATACAGGGTTTCTTCAGATGTTGATGTTGTAAAAGTGTATTGGATGTACAAATTGTTTTTGCACCAGGTTTTAAAACTATTTAATTGTTGCTGTAATGCTGGTATTGTTGTATTTTGCAAAGAAGATATCTGACTTCTTAAAGAGGAATTTTCACTTTCTAGTTCGCTAATTTGTTGTGCTAAATCTGCGTCAACTAAACCTTGCAATTGTTCATTTTGTAATGTTAAATCTTCTATTTGAGCATTAAGAGATTGTATGTTTGCAGAAAGTTGTTCCTTGTCTTGATTTAGAGTTTCTACTTGACTAACTAGGGTTGTTATTCTGTTATTTAATTGATTGATAGTTAAATCTTTATTTGTTATAGAATTTTGTAAAACTGTTATCTCGTTTTGTGCAGTTGTTAATCTATTTTGTAATGAAGTTTTTTCTTCAGTTAAAGTATTGATTGTTATCTGCAAAGAATTTACTTGTTCTACATATGGTAGTTTAGTTTTTTCGCCATCTTCGTAGCCATTGTTATACGCTGTACTAATATCTGCGGATGTGTAAAGTTTTTCAACAGATTGTTGTTGCTCTGGTTTAACATTTGATGTGATTGTCAAAAATGCAATTGTAGTGCCTAACAGTATTAGAATCATAGATAATATCCATATTGTTGTTTTACTCATATTAACCTCCTATAAATAAACCACACTGGCATGGCCATATTCTACATTGAAATCAAAGTGAGGAATGTATTCAATGCTTCTACCATAATAAGGGTTAACTACATCATCATGATAATAATTGTCTGGAGTGAATGTATATTCTTTTTCTTCGTATGTGCTAGTTTCTCCAGTATACCAATTTACATATGTAATAGCGCTTACTTTAATAGTCCAATACGCAACATTAAAAGTTAAATTACGATTAGTTGTGCTGTCATAGTATTCTAATTTTTTAGATAAGCGATGAGATATGGTATTTGCATTTGCTTTGGTAATTATAGTTGTTAATCCAACTCCTATATTTCCAGAACTTAGACGAGTTAATGTTGGAGTTGTGACTTTAACAATTAATCGCTTTAATTCTTCTAATTTTGTTAATTCGCTTTTAATTTCAACTATTTGCTGTTCAATTGAAGCTATTTTATTATCAACATATCCCTCTTGTTGGGCTAACTCCAATTCCGCTTCTAGATTGGCAATTTTGTTTAATAATTCTTGTTTCGTTTTAGATTCGTTAAAAACATCTTCATTAATAATAGTTAAATTTTTAGAAATGTTTTGAATGTCCTGTTTTAAATCATTTATAGTAACATTAAAAGATGCTTGTTCTGCTAATCCTTGAGATACTCCGGAATCATATTTTTGCTGAAGTTGAGCTTGACTATACACGGGTGTGTTTTTAAATATAGACCAGTTCCAAGGAGAAAAGGCGAGTAGAGTTGTAATTGCGACCAAGATTATGGTACAAATAATAATTCTTTTTTTAGTCATTATTAGTTACCTCGCTTATTTCATAATAATAATCCGTCAAAGTGAAAGATTGAGAACCTGGAAGAATAAACAAATCTCCATGTATTGACTCGACCTGATATGTTTTATTAGAATCTGCAAAACTTATAGTAATACCCTTTTTGCATGTTCTATACTCGGAAGAATCGCTATAATCGGTATAATGAATTACGCAGATATTATTGTATGTGTCATAACTGTTTACAGCATCAGAATAAGAGTTAAAACTATTTAGGGTGTTTTGATATTGCTCATTTGTATCAAGACCTGCAGTTGAATTAATTTGTTGATTTAATGATGCAATTTGCTCATTATATTCGATATTACTATCTTTTAAGTTTTGCAACAACTTTTGTTGTTGAGAATATTCTGAAGACAAAGTAGCGTACTCATTAGAAAGAGTATCTAATTGATTTTTGTAAATATCGTTATTCTCAAAAGAGGTGTTATATCCTAAAGTTTCAGCTTCGTTTAATTGATTTTCAGAGTAAAGAGTATCTGATATGCTAGCATAGTAAACAAAAAAGCCTATAATAGCAATTACAAGTATTGGTAAAATAGCTTTTTTCATAAGTTACACCTCCTTTTTAATTTGCAAAACAAAACCATTAATATCTATGTATTTTTGCAAATAAGAAATATTACTATAGGCGTTGTTTGCGCATTGTAATTTAATTAAAGTTTGTGATTTGTTAAATTGTATTGTTAAGTTTAATTTTGTTGATGCAATAATTTCGTTTTCTGTATTGTAGTAGTTGGTAACAATTTCTCCAGTTATTGAACCTGGAGAATATGTTATATTTGGTAATTTTTTGCCGTTTAGTAATAATTGATATCTATTAACTCTAGCATCATATTCTATTGGGCTATATGATTTTTGGTAAACAAAACCGTTGGCTTCATTGATTTGGTCAGGTTCAAAAATTAAGTCGCTTAAGTCGTATTTACCAAGCTCTTCGGTTGATTGTTGAACTACAATAGGAGAACCTACATCTTTTGATGATACATTAAACATCTTGTCCAATTCAAAACAAGAGAAAATGCCGGCAACAATTAGTGCAACACAAATTAAATATGCATACCATTTCATAATGTTACCACCTCCCTTGTTTTGTCTATTATTGTTATAGAAGCGGAATGCTCGATATTTTCTACATCTAAATTCGTATCAAGTAAAGCATTGTACAGTAATGTAAATTCTGATATAGGACCTCTTAATATTAAAGACTTGATTTGAACACCATGTAAGGCGTAATAATCTAAACCAAGAGGAGATTCTAAATTGTTTATGTCAATATCTAACACAATTTCTGTATTGTCATAAGAGTTAATGTTATTTATAACATCAGCACCCAAATAATAATAGTAGCCGTTATCGGTTTCAGAATATCGTTTTGATAGACAAGATTCATCTAATTTTATTTCGTGTCTAGCTTGCCAATAGTCTACATTGAAATCAATTTTAGAAATGTTGAAATCGTTGTTTCCAGCGACAGAACTAAATATTGATTGCTGAGCATAAGTTAACCCGCGTCTATCATAGTGAGTTTGAGTTGTAAAATAAGAATTGATTAGTTTATTTGCGGCTACAGGAGTACCGCTTATTTGTCCAGTTTCTTCGTCAACATCATATACATGTAAAAAGTCGCCTAAATCTACAAGGGCAAGTACAGCGTTACCTGTTCCAGTGCTTGAAGATTGAATAATCTCTTTTATTTTCACTAGTAAATCAGTAAAAGTATAGTTGTAAGTCTTTGTTTCTGTCCAATAAGCTCCCTCGTTGTAATCCCAACCAGTCCACAAACCTGTAATGGTGTGTAGAGCAGCTTTTCCAAGAGAGAATTTTTTAGTTGTAATATTGTATGTACCGTCTAGTTCAACAGCGTAAGTTTTGCCGTTTATATCTATAAACATTGGGTCTTTAAAGTTGTAATGATGCCCAGTTTGGAAAGATTGGTTAGAATTGTTTCTGTTATATTCATAATAATCATATGTAATATTTGTATTTGGGTCTGTATATTTAACAATTTCTCCTTTATCGTTCCATAAAAGTTGAAAACCGCGTGAATACATAGTTTGCTTACTAACTCCAGAATATGAGTTAATAAGCAATTCTACGCATTCATATCCGCTATTATTTAAATTTGCATAGTAATTAGCTTCAATTGCGTTATATTCAATTTTAGTTAATGGGTCAACCATTTTTGTTACATATGTTGATGTAACACCTGTTGGTACTTTATCAGAACCTAAAGTTTTAAAATATATAAGGAAAGCAGAACAAACAACCATAACGACAGTAGCAATAACTAAAATAATATTGAATATGTTAGTAAAAATGTTGAATGCGTTATTTCCTTTTGTCATATTACCTCCTAAGCGGCTTGTTGTTCTTCTACATAGCCTGTGCCGTTACATTCAGGGCAAGTTCCGTATATATAGTTAGAGCCTCCGCAAGTAGGGCAGGTTGCATTACCAGAGCCACTGCAGGAAGAGCAAGATGTTTCTTCTTCAATGTTTCCAGTGCCGTTACATTCAGGGCAAGTTTCGCCACCCACATAACCAGAACCTTGGCAGTCTGTACAAGTAATTGAACCAGAACCACCACATTCAGGGCAAGTTGTTTCGCCATATCCTGAGCAAGTGTTGCATTCTGAATATGTTCCTACATGATAAGTTGGTTCTACGCCATAATCTCCGCTTCCGCTAGTGGTTAATGTTGCAATAATGTAATCTTGAGAATTATCAAAGAAGTAGTAGTAATCAGCGCCAGAGCCACCATTAGATAAAACTTTTTGAGTGATTGAACCTGTGTAAGTAGTGCCTGTTATTGTATCGCTTGAGTTATTTTCAAAAGTTATTGCTAGATTACAAGTCGTATCGTAACTAAAGTAAATTGCTTTACCTCTTAAATTGTAGCCAACAGCTAAAGTATCTGTAGATTCTGATACAATGTAGCCTACGCCACTGCAATCTTGGCAAGTAATATTACCACCAGTAGCGCCATTGCAAGTAGGACATGTCATTGTTCCGGCGCCGTAGCAAGTTGAACATTGTTCACCGCCAACCACACCAGTACCTGAGCAGTTAGAGCAGTAATTTGAATATGTTGTTGTTCCAGAACCACCGCAGTTTGTGCAAGTACCGTTAGAACCTGTACCGTTGCAAGTAGGGCAAGTTATACTGGCTTGTCCATTGCCATAACAATTTGGACATGCAGTATATGCATGTTCTGTGTGGCCTGTGCCATTGCAAAGCGGACAAGTTTCTCCATTGTTTAAACCTGAACCATTACATTGTGCACAAGTGTGAGTTTCTTCTCCTGGATTAGTTCCACCGTTTTCCAAAGATTCAATTCTTTGAATTAAAGTTGATAGTGTAGAGTTGATGCTATCTACGGCAGATTGTAATGATGAGTATAAACTATTTAACGTATTAACGTTAGCATTGGTGTTGCTGATGTCATCATAAATTGAATCTACTTCATCAGTAAATGAACCTTGAGCTTCAGTTAAAGCGGTTTGTAATGTTTGAATTGCAGAGTTTAATGTTGTTATAGAATCACTAGCACTTGTCATACTTGATTGTAACGCAGAGATATCTCCAGCATTGCCTTCATCAACTTCAGCAAGATGAGCTAGCGTGTGATTAAGTTCTTCACTAAGCGAAGATAGAGTAGATTGTAATTGCGTTATCTTGGCTTGTGTGGCGGTATCATTAGAACTAACATTATTATTAGTCGTGTTAAGGCTGGTTTGTAAAGCTGAAATTGTAGCTTGCAACGTGCTGATATCTGAAGTTAATTCTGCTTTGGTGTTAATTAATTCAGCTTTTTGAACGCTATCATTTGTTGTAGTTATTTTTGCATCACGGTTTTGCCAGGTGGAATCCCAGTGCATAATTGATGTGATTGTTGCAAAAGTAACTAAAACTATTAATATGGTCCAGCCAAAAGTTTTTAATGCTTTCATATTTTCTCCTTTATAAGTTTTTATTTAAATAAAAGGCAAAAAATTAAAATTGAGTTAATGTTTTGCCTTTTTGTTTTTGTGAATGTGTTTTTAATTTTAATTTTTAATAAGTTTTTAATGTTGGAATTGTTATTATGTTTTAATTTTAATTTTATGGCGTAAATTTAATTACACTGCAGGGGTAGTTGCTTCAGCTGGTGGCATAGTTCCGCCTAACCATGTTACTGCTTGGTCTACAAATCCAATATGGTTAACCATAGCACCAATAGATACAGCTATTGCTACGCCGCAAGCTAGAACTACAGCACCAAGCACTGCAAGCCCTAAGCCTGCCCAGAATCCACCTTTCTTTTTGTTAGGGTTATAAATTTTGTGCTTCTTCATTTTCGTTATTATTCTCCTTTATGTTATTTTCTTGTTGGTTATCTTGAGATTGATTATTAAATTGGCTTACAGTCCACTGCCAGGCATTGTTACCAACTGTTCTAATGCCATCAATAGCAGATTGTGGCAAAAATGAAATTAAAACCAAAAATATAATACTTATAAGCAATATTTTACCTAAAAGTTTGAACATTCAATCAATCTCCTTTTTTGTGTTAATTAAGCAGCTTTAATAGTTATAACAACTGCTTCTTTTTGTAACTTCTTAGCGAAGTTGCTAGTGCGCACTTGTTTCTTTCTAGCTACTGGTTTTCTAGCTGTAACTTTTTTAGCAGTAGGTTTTCTGCGTTTTATTGAGCGGATTCTAGAAACAGCTGAGCGTTTAGCAGTGCGTTTTGTTGTTCTTTTAGCCATATTTACCTCCTTTATTTGCTTTAAACGCTTGACTGCAAGCAATTTTTGTGGCAAATTAATATTGAGCATTCATTCAGAGCCTATCTTTCCGGGCTCTTTTTTTAATCTAACCCTTGACAAGTGGTT
>CAVFEO010000057.1:0-7560 GCA_963621425.1 bacterium
AAATATAATATTTTATGTTATAATTATAACAAAGGGTATTGAAAATTTTAATTCTTATGTTATAATTAAATGGAGATATTAATGGAAAAAACAACAAAAACTAATAACAGTTTAATAGATAAAGAAATACAAGATAGATTAAATGATGCTTTAAAATGTGCGTATTCGCCATATAGTAAAGTAAAGGTTGCGTGCGCTTTGCATTTTAAAAGTGGCAAAATTGTTTGCGGTTGCAATGTGGAAAATGCAAGTTATTCTTGTACAATATGTGCTGAGCGCTGTGCTATTTTTAAAGCTATATCAAATGGTGACAATTTAAAAGATGTGGACTGTGTTTATATTAAATGCGACCAAAAAAATTTATTTTACCCGTGTGGGGCGTGTAGGCAAGTTATGGCAGAGTTTTTAAACAAAAAAACAAAAATAATAATGCTTACAACAAAAGATAATAAACTAGTAGAACAAAGCAGTTTAGAGCAACTGTTGCCAAATAGCTTTAGTTTGTAGGGGGTGTTTATGGAAAAATTAGCAAGTTTAACTTCAATGAAAGAAGCAAAAGAAGAGAAAAAAATCGCTGAAAAAATTGATGAAAAAGAAGAAACTAAACCTATAAGATATAAAAGGTCTGATACTATAGAAGGTTTTTTAGATGACCCCTTTGAAATTTCTTGTTTTAAAGTAAGCCAAGGTTTTGATGCAACATTTAACTATATGTTGGGTGACTATGATGATGCCGGCGAATATTCTATAGATAAAGGCGTTTTACAAGCACTTGTTATGTGCCACAAGCATATCACAAGAGCATATTCAGATACTATTTTTATGCAATCTTATTACCAATTTGAAGGTAAGGGTTATATAGAGTTTACGCTTTCTTTTGTTAAAAATAAAGAAGGCAAAACTGTAGCAATTTTAAAAATGCTAGAGCCTGTTAGCAAAATGGGCGGTTATATAATAGATACCCATTTTTTTGTTGTCGCAACATATACAGATGTTAATGACGAAAATTATATGACAAAAGTTAAAAAGGCTTTTCATATATATGATTCAGAAGAAGAAGGCGGAAAGGACGACTTAAAAGACCTTGCAGAAATATTGAAAAGAATTGAGGTGCTAAAACTTAGAAAAGAAATTCTTGAAAAAGACCTTGCAGAAAGGGAAGAGAAATACTTTAACGCTAGACTTGAAGCTTTAAAAGATGTTAAGTTTGAAGACATTATGAAAGAGTTTGAGCGTTTAAAAGAAAAAAGCAAAATGTTTATAGACCCAAAATCTCCAATGTATTTTTATTATATGAATCAATTATTAGATACTGCTTTGTATAACATTAAGTTTGCAAACAGGCAATTATACGCAATGGCTATGGCAACTTTAATGGCAAGCCCAGAAGTTCAAGAAATGTTAAAGCATAATGAAGAATTGTGGAAAAAAGCTAAAGAAGCGGAATTAAAAGAACAGCAGGCAGAAAAGAGTAAAGGCAAGTGGAAAGAGCCAAAGGCTGCTGGATATGTTTATCCAAAAGCACCAAAGGGAGATATAAAAGCTTCGAAATGGCAAGATACTATGTCAGGGAAACTTGGTAAATCTGCAGAAAATAATAAAAGTACATCATCTGTAGAGTATGGAACTACTCAAAGTCAAAGAGTCGGTACAAATGGTAACGCGCAAGGAACAAATGGTCAAGGAGTAAACAATACAGAAAAAGAATCTCCTTTTCACGATACAGGTAGAGAATCATTTATGAATAATTAAACCAAAAGGAATTATAAAACTTTTACAATAAAGAGGGTTATTGCGTATGAAATTAAGTAAATTAAGTGAAATAAAATTAATGACAGATGAAGAAATTCAAAAATCATTTGAAGAAAGCGGTAAAACAAACAAAGGTAATGCGCAGGTGGATATTTCTCCATTTAGAATAAACTATTTGTTTGAAAAAGATAAAGAAACTGGTGAGTTTATTAGTGAGGGTGGATATTCAGAAAAAATTTCCAGCTCAGGAGAAATTATCTATGGTATTATGGATAAAGTATCAGAAATTGGGGAAGAATTGCCAAGTGGACTTGTTGTTAATTATGGTAAATATTCGGATAACATAACATACAGTGTGCATAATAGAAATACGGCAACTAATGCAAATTCTCTTGTTGAAGTTAGTAATAATGGCGATAGTATTAGAATTAGAGAAAAAATCAATGGCAAAGCCTTTGAGTTTTGTTTTATAAGGGATGTTAATGGCGATATTGTTGCTTGTGGCGACAATATAGGAATTCCAATGGTTGATGAGGGAAGAAGAAAGTTTTTTGTATATTCTTACTATGAACTTTCTGAGCATAAAGAAGAAGGCCAATTTTTTCCTTTTGGTAATTCGGTAATGTATCAATCAGATTATCCGCTAGTTCTTCGTCATTATAAAAAAACTAGGCAATTATCTTGGGGTGTAGATGTTAATAAACCATATTATTTTTATACGGCAGATAACAAAAAATATTTAAAAGAGCCAAACAAACAGCCGGTGCTTGTGGAATCTGGTGTTACAGTTAAAGCTATTATAGATAAAGTTAAAGTTGTTGCACATAAAAAACTTGAAGACCTTGGACTTGATAATTACGATAGAGAAACAAAAACATATTATCAACCTCAAATTAAAGAAAAGAATGGCATTCTTTCTCGCTTTAAAAAGAGTGATAGAGAAGCATAATAGAAAACACATCAAATTAGATGTGTTTTTTGTTTCTGCTTGCTAAATAAAATTTGCATTATTAATAAAACTTTGTTATATTAAAAGCATATAAATTATAGAGGTTTATAGTAATATGTCGTTAAAAATGCAAACGGAAAAAAGTTTAACAATAAATAAAAAAGATGTGTGCTACATAATATTAAAAAATTCTGCGTTTTGTCTTTATGGGGAAGTGCCTACATATGAAATGGATATATGTGGCAAAAAAATTATAGATTGGGTAAAAAACGCGTGTGCGGGAAGTGAAATTATTGAAGTTGAATATAGCATACAAGATAACATCTTTGAAATAGTTAAAAGAAAAGCCAAAGATAAGGCTGTTGTTTGCGTGCTTTATGCAGATTCTCCGCTACTAAACCAATACACGCTAAATGATGTGTGGAATTTATATGCGTCATCTGGCGAAAGTTTATGCAAATTGCCACGCGGTTATATTATGCAACCAAAAATGCTTGATAAAATGGTTAATATGCTAACGGTAAAAAGAATTGGCGAAAGTTTTAGTAAAGAATTTTTTGCTGTAAACACTTTGTATGCTTATCAAGAAGCACAGCGCACTATGAGGCAGAGAATAGTTGCATATTTTATGGAAAAAGGTGTTGTGTTTAGAGATAGTGAAACTGTTTATATTGATGCAGATTGCGAAATTGAGCCGGGTGTAATTATTTTTCCTAACAACCATATTTATGATGGCTCTAAAATACAAGAAGGATGCATATTGTACCCTAATAACACAATTATTGCAAGTATTGTAGAAAAAGACTGTGTGCTTAAAGGTGCTTACATAGAAAAAAGCATTATAAAGCAAAAGCGTGAAGTTTATGCTTTTGAAAAAATAATTAATGATAGAGGTTAGTATGAAGGCGATTATTGGATTAGGTAATTTTGGTAAAGGGTATGACAATACATATCATAATTTAGGCTTTAAAGTAGTTGATGACCTTGCAAAAAAATTAAAAGTAAAGTTTGATTTAGAAAAATGTAAGTCAAAAATAGCAAAAGCAGAAATTAGCGGAGAAGAGGTAATTATTGCAAAGCCAACAACTTTTATGAACGCAAGCGGACAAGCCGTAGATGAAATTTGCAGAAAGTTTAAAATAAAAGTTAAAGATGTTTTTGTTGTGTGTGATGATATAGATTTAGATTGTGGTGTTTATAGGTTCAGAACTTCTGGCAGTGCAGGAACGCACAATGGTTTGCGCGATATTGTAAGAGTTATTGGCAAAGAAGAATTTAATAGGGTAAGACTTGGTTGTGGATATGATAGAAGTGTACCTTTAAGAGATTTTGTTTTGTCACCAATAGACCCACACAAAAAAGAATTACTGGCAAAAGTTATAGATAGTGCCTCTAATTTTTTGTTGGAACAAATAACAAAACCAGCAACAGAACTTGTAAATTCATCTTTTCGAATAGAGTAAAGGTAAAAATTATATGTTAACTGAAAATATTTTTTCTTTTATAAAAAAGCAGAATCCTAATTTCTGTGCATTAGGGGTTGGTGCCCCAACAGAAATTAAAGGCGCATATATGGGGGAGCGTAGTTTTTTTATTAGCAACTTAAAGGGGCAAACATTAGTTGTTTCGCCTAGCCTTTCATTGTGCCAAGAATATAAGCGAAATTTAGTTAAAATGGGCAAGCGAGTGCTTGTTTTAACTGATGTTATAGATTCTCTTGCACATCAAATAAGCGAACCTGTTGGCGAGCGTGAATTGTTTGATGTATTAAGTAATTTATGTAATAAAAGTGTAGATGTAGTTGTAATGTATAGTCCGCTAGCAATGCAACGAGTTCCAAGCAAAAAAGATTATGCAAATAGCATTTTAAATTTAAGCGTAAATGCAAATTACAATTTGCAAGAACTTGTGCGTAAACTTGTGCTTTTAGGTTATGAGCAAAATCCAGATTTAGATTGCGCTTGTTCGTTTAGGCTAAAAGGCGATACACTTGATATTTATTTAAATAATGATGAAAACATTACACGCTTAGAGTTTTTTGATGACACGCTAGAAGATATAAGAAGTATTGATGTTGCTACATTTTCAACTGTGCAGAAATTACAAAGTGTGCAAATTGAACCGCTAAACTTTTGTGCATTTAATGGCAGTGAAGAGAGAGGGTATGCTAACATTTGTTCAAGCGCTAAATGCGACCAAAATATTTTTAGTTGGTTTGATAAAGATAATGTTGTGTTTGATGAGCCTGCTAGATGTTTTGCCGTTTTAGAAAAAACATATTTAGACCAACAAAAAATTATAGAAAGCAGAATAAATGAAGGCCTGTTAGATGGTAAATATAAACAGTTTTATCTAAACGAAAAAAATTGGCGCAATTTTAATAAGGCAAAGACAATAAGTTTTTCTAGCCTTGATGTTGCTAATCCGTTTGTGTTTGGTGCAAAAGACATATATTTTTCTTGCCCAAGTTCAATGAAGTACGGCAATGATGTTACGCAATTTTATAAAGATGTTGTGCGTTTTGATAGGCTTAATTATACAATTATCATTTGTTACCAAAATTTGCAGGCTAAGAATATTTTAGTAACAAGACTAAAAGCACTAAACCTTAAATTTAATGATAGCAAGGAAGATGGCATTGTAAAAGCACAGATTAATATAATAAAAGCAGAACTTGAAGTTGGTTTTGGCTTTTTAGATGAAAAAACTGTTGTTTTTACAACACAATCTTTTCAAGGTTATAACGACCAACAAGAAAAAGTTGTTAGTAAAAAAGATAAAAACAGGGTGTTTTATTTGCCAAAAGTTGGCGAATATGTTGTGCATGAAAAATATGGTATTGCAAAGTGTGAAGCAATACAAAAACTTAACTTTGGCGTAAACGAAAAAGACTATTTTGTTTTAACTTTTGCAAGTAATGGAAAACTTTATTTGCCAAGCGAACATTTAAATGAACTTTCTAGTTATGTGGGAGAAGAAAATCCCAAGTTAGATACTTTAGGTTCAGAATCATTTAAAAAGGCAAAAGAAAAAGCACGAGCAAGCATTAAAAAACTTGCGTACGATTTGCGTTCTTTGTATGCTCTCAGGGCGTCTAAAAAAGGCGATAAGTATGATATAAATGAAGAACTTATTAATGAACTTATAGATTCTTTTGGTTTTGAATTAACTGATGACCAAAAGCAAGCAGTAAATGATGTCAAACAAGATTTAAGCCAAGGTAAAATTATGGATAGGCTTGTGTGCGGTGATGTTGGCTTTGGCAAAACAGAAGTTGCTATAGTTGCTTCTTTTATTGCGGTTTTAAACCATAAACAAGTTGCCATTTTAGTACCAACAAGTGTGCTTTGCCAACAGCATTTTACAAACTTTACACATAGGCTTAAAGACTTTGGAATTAATGTTGGAATGTTATCTCGTTTTCAAACAAACGCACAAAATAAGCAAACAATAGAAGGGTTAAAAAATGGCTCTATAAACATTGTCTGCGGAACAAAAAGAATGTTAAGTGCAGATGTTGAATTTGGAGATTTGGGGCTACTTGTTCTTGATGAAGAACAAAGATTTGGCGTAAATGATAAGGAGAAAATAAAAAATTTAAAGCAAGATGTAAATGTTTTAACGCTATCAGCAACACCTATTCCAAGAACTCTTAATATGTCTTTAATAGGCGTAAGAGATATTAGTTTAATTGCAACTCCGCCTAAAAATAGGCAGTCTGTTCAAACTATTGTATGTGTACAAAATAACGAGCAGGTTGCAAGAGCGTGCAGGCAAGAGATGGATAGAGGTGGTCAGGTTTTAGTTATATATAACAGAGTAGAAGATATTTTTTATGTTGCAAATAAGTTGTCTAAATTGTTGCCGGATGCAGTTGTTGGGGTTGCTCACGGTCAAATGAGCAGAGCGGAACTTGAAAGTGCAATTAAGAACTTGTATGACCAAAAAACTCAAATATTGGTGGCAACAACGCTAATAGAAAATGGTGTTGATTTACCACTTGCAAACACATTAATTGTGTTAAATGCTGGCAATTTTGGCTTATCACAACTTTATCAGTTGCGTGGCAGGGTTGGTAGGTCCAATAGGCGAGCATATGCTTATTTTATGTACAAAGATGAGCACACGCTTACTACTGGCGGGTATGAAAGACTTAAAGCTCTTAAGAGTTTTACTTCTCTTGGTAGTGGCTTTAAAATTGCAATGCGAGATTTGGAACTTCGCGGTGCAGGAGATATACTTGGCGCAAACCAGAGTGGGCATATTGCAAAAATTGGGTATGATTTGTATTGCAAGTTGATACAAGAAGCATTAGATGAAAATGCAGAGCAAACAACAGAAAGACAAGATGTTTATATAGAAACTGTATTGCCAGCATTTATTGCTCATACTTACATAGAAGATGAAGAAGAAAGAATTGGGGTTTACAACTCTATATCTATTTTAAAAGAAGAAGAGCAAGTGCTTGAATTGCTTGCAAACCTTAAAAAAACTTATGGCGAAGTGCCAAAAGAAGTTGCAAATTTGTGTCAAGTTGGCTTAATTAAAAACATAGCACAACAAATAAATGTTAAAAAAATACAAATAAAAGGCAACTTTGGCATTGTAGAATTTTATTCTAAACCACAAGATTGGGTTTATAACATTTTGCAAGATAAGGAATTTGTTTTATCTTCTAACAGTTCAACTAAATTTGAATACCGCAAAAACTATGGTGCAGAACAAGTGCAACAATATATTAAAAATACCCTTGTTTTAATTAAAAATAATGATAAAAACAATAAATAGTAGTTGCGTATTTTAAAAATATTATGTATAATAAATGTACGAGATTGGTATAATTTTATAAATATTATTTA
>CAVFEO010000058.1:0-7377 GCA_963621425.1 bacterium
AAATTAAATAGTTAAATATACCGCAAAACTTATTGTGCATTGTAAATGCTGTTAAAAATTAATTAAAATTGCACAACAAAAAGTAAAATTACAATAAAATCCATAATAAAAAATAGTGCAAATTTTATTGTGGTTTTATAAATAAAGTGGTAAAATAATAAAAGAATAATAAAAATGTTATTTACTAAAATTAAAGGAGATTTATAGATATGGCAGAAAATACAACATTAACAGCAGAGGGGCAAGCAATACTAGCAAACTTTAAAGCACGCATTAAACCTTGGGAAGAAGCTATGGCTACTTATATTGGCAAAGTAGTGTTTCCCGCATTTGGACTTGCTGGCAGGGTTTCAAAAAACGCAACTATTGCTATCCACAATGCAGTTGTAGATGCAAAAGTAATTGGTAAGGAAGCAAGAGAAGGTTTAGTTAAAGGTTGGGCTGGTATGCATTTTTGCGGAGATGTAATAGAATCTCTTGGACATAATGCTCTAGTTGATTTAAGGAATTTAGCCAATAAAGCGGTTTTAAAAATTTCTAACGCTGGTACTAAAGTAACAGAAAAGGCTAAAACAGGCTTTTACAAAGCTTTTGAAGGCACTGCTGTTGGTATTGCAGAACATTTGCATAACGCAAAAGAAAGAATTCGCTCTGTTGGACAATTGTTTACAAGAATAAAAGGATTAGAAGGTTTAGTTGATAAAAAAGATTTAGCAATAACTAACAAAGTTGCAGAGCGAACTTATCAATTAATTTCTCAAAAAGCTGAATATGAACAAAAAGCAGGGTACAACGGCATTTATACTAATTTACTTGCTAGGTATAATACTTTAAATGGTGAAGGTAAACTAGATTTAAATAATCCTGAAGTTAAAGCCTTTTTGGGTTCTTGTTACGCTTGTTGCTTTTTTGGTAGAGAAGTATTTAATCAAGAGCAACGCAAAGCAGTAGAAGCTGGTATGCTTGAAAAATTACAATCTCAAACATCTGTTAAAATGCGTGGTCATTACGATAAAAAGTTAGACACAGTACAAGAAAATGCTGGGACGAAGAGGGAAGAAGCTCAGCAAAAATATGATGATAAAAAAGTAACTATTCTTGAAGAGTCTAGACAATCTGCTGAAGCAGCAGGAAAAGTATATAAACATGAATCAGGTAAAATTAGCTTAGCAAGTATGTTAGAATCAGCTAAAACTGCATTTGGTAATATTGTGGATAGACTTTCTAAAAAGGATGAAATTCCAGAATTAAAAGAAACCAAAGAAAAGTATATTAAGTTATTTAAAGAAAGGGTTCAAGCAGACCCAAAAGCAACAGCAGAAGAAGAAAGAACTGCTGGTATGGAAAGCCCTGCAGGCGGTGCTCCAGCTGATGTGTAAAATACAAATAATGTTTTGTTTACAAAAAAAAGAAGGGGAACACCCTTCTTTTTTATTCCACTTTGTTGTTTGATACAATAGATTGTTTATTATCTTTTTTACTAAGATTAATTGCGTAGCAAATTACTGCTAAAACTAATGTAATAATTATAACAATTGTTACATATAGGTTTGTGGCTACAAAGTTTAATAATATTATTGCAAGTAGTAAAATTGTAGATAGCATTGCAAGAAGGTTTGTTTTTTGTGCACCTTTATTGTCCCATATAGCAATAGTGCTTAAAACAAATATTACAATGTTTAATGCAATGTTAAACCAAAGTCCGCCACTAGCCCAAAGTGAGTATACAATCATATTTGTTACTTGCATTATAACTTGGCATATGGTATAAATTGCTATTATATTTATTGGCGACTTTGTATTGTTTGGGTTTTGTTTTGCCATATTAATTATCATATCTATTATAAAAAAGAAAATAACAAAAGCAATTACGGCATAACAAACTCCGCTTGTGGTACTAATAAAGAAAATTTGAGAGTCAGCAGTGCTTGGTATGTCAAAAAAGTTTTGAATAGAAAGGCTTGCAAAATATACGCCAATAATTAAAGCAAGCGCTCCGGCAATGTATTTTAATACTAATTTAGTTTTTTGCATTTTTTAAAAACTCCTTTTATTTTATTATACCTATATTATAAAAAATTAAACATTAATATGCAAAATTTTTGTGTAAATTTTAAATTAATTGTTAATGTTAAACCTCTTTACTTTTGGTTTCTTTTGGTGTATAATTAAAAAGATAAATAAAGGCGGTGTAAATTATGAAAAACTATACAATAAATCATCTAAACATTTCTACGGATATGGATAATATAGAAATTACAATAAGTGCAAAACAAGGTAAAAAGACTATAGGATATATAAAAGGCAAAGTTAATAGCATGCGCGACTGCATTGAATGTGATACGGCAGTTGTTCCAGAAGAAAGAGGCAAGGGTATAGCAAGTGAACTTTTAAAAAGAATGTTAGATAGCGTGTTTAAAGACAAAATGCTAGATAGTATGTGTGAGATGTATGCAAAAGGAAGCGAGGCACATAATATTTTATTAAATATAGATGTGGAGAATTACGCTAGCAGGCGTGTTGCAGAAAAAATGGGCTTTACTTTGGTAGATGCCGGTGGGCGTGATAGTGTTGAATATGCTATAACAAGGGCGCAATATTTAAAGGGTAACGCACAAACTAGCGTGCAAGGTAAAGATGAAGGGCTTGCTAGAGAATAACAAATTTAATTAAAAGGGAAATTAATGCAAGAAGTAGCTATATACATACTTGAATTAGATGATATAAAAGCAAATGAAGATAAAATATTAAAAGAACTTTCAAGTTTTCAGTTAATGCAATCTAAAAAGTATAAAGTGCAAGAAGATTATTTGCGTAGTATTGGCGGGTTTTACTTGATTAATAAATACACATCAAAAAATGTGTTAAGACACAACAAATATGGCAAGCCAATAAAGACTGGTGAATATTTTAATGTTGCACATTCTGGCAAGTTTGTGGTGTTTGCAAAAAGCGATGTGCAAATTGGCGTAGATATAGAAAAAATAAGAGATTTTAAAGTTGGTCTTATTAATTACATATGCAACGAACAAGATGCAAAAAAAATAAAAACAAAACAAGATTTTTTTAAAGTGTGGACGCTTAAAGAAAGTTTAATTAAATGTGTTGGTACTGGCTTTGCTAAAGGTAGCGTTAAAGATGTGCCCATTTACCCAATTGAAAAAAGAGTTTATTTGGGCGAAGATTATTCTTCTAAAATAGAACTTATAGAAGATTATGTTTTAGCGGTATGTATTAAAGGTTTAGATGATTTGAGTTTGGATATTGAGCATATAAAATTATAACTTAATTTTAAATTTTGCAATATAAATAAAATTAATGTTTAAATTCTAATAATTTTACGGGGAAAATTAATGATTGTAAGATACAACAAGTTAAATAGGCACTTAAAAGACAAGTTTGGAGAAAGGGTGCTTAAAATTTGCATAGATGCATCTTTTACTTGCCCAAATAGAGATGGTAAGTGTGGCTATGGAGGGTGTATTTTTTGTGACGAGTTTGGTAGCGGGCAAGATAAAAGAGAATACACTATACCACAGCAAGTTCAAAATTTTCTTAATAGTTACAGAGGGCAAAGGGCAAATGCTTTTATAGTTTATTTTCAAAACTTTACTAATACTTATGCTAAAGTTGATGAACTTAAAGCAAAATATGACCAGGCTCTTTGCGCTAGCGATAAAATTGTAGGAATTAGCATTGCCACTAGGCCAGATTGCATAACTGAAGAAATTGCGCAGTTAATTGCAAGTTACAAAAGTAAATATTATGTAGAAGTTGAACTTGGGCTTCAAACGGCAAACGATGCAACTGCACAACTTATAAATAGAGGATATTATTTGCAAGATTTTTATAATGCAGTTAATATTTTAAACAAATACGATATTGATATTGTTGTTCATATTATGGTTGGGCTTCCCAAAGAGAGTGAACAAGATGTGCTTAATACTGTGGATATTGTGAATAAGTGTAAGATAACTGGCGTTAAAATTCATAGCACTTATGTTGTTAAAAACACAAAATTAAATCAAATGTATCAAAGCGGGGAATATATTCCGCTTACGCTTGAGGAGTACATTCACACGGCTTGCGAAATTATAAAACGCTTGCGAAGTGATATAGTTGTGCATAGAATAAGTGGAGATGCGCCCAAAAGCACGCTTGTTGCACCTGTTTGGAACGCGCATAAAAAATGGATAATGAACGGCATTGATAAGTATTTGGAACAAAACAATATATATCAAGGGCAAGATTACAAAAAGCAGTAGGGGATAACTTATGGATAATAAAAGTACGGGTATTTATGTTGATAATGCGTTAGATAAAAGTTTAAAAGAACAAATGGCTCTTGCCCTAGATTTTTCTGAAGGCAATAAAAGTTTAGAGCATTTGCTTTTATATTTGTGGCACAACGGCATTAATACGCTTTTTTGTTGTGGTGGGCACGATTTAAAAATACCGGAAAGTGACCCATATATTTTGTTTGATGGTAGCAATTTTAACAAGGCAGAAAGGGCTGTTATTTTAGAAAAAATTATAAGCAGTGGTAATTGCTTTATGGTTAATTGCAAGGAATGTTATTATGTTAATAAAGAATATGTTAATAATATGTTAAACGACTGCTATGAAAGGCAAATTTTTCCAGTAAAAGAGACTTACGAAGAATTTTTTAATAGAATAAGTAAATATCAAATTAAAGATAACAGAATAGCCATTTATTTAAAAGTGGATAAAACTTTTCAACCAGATTTTGGTTTTATAAAAGACATTATAAGCAGTGTTAAGTTTGATAAACATAAAGAAACAAAAAATCAAAAGGGTATTGAAAAATAACAAAATAGTGATATAATTGTTATAAGCAAAAGAAGGAGGGTAATAAGTTTATGCAAACTAAAACCGCATATCATGTATCTAAAAGAGATAACGATGGTAGAGAATGGAAAGTGTTTATTCAAGGTTCAGACAAAGTTATAAAGTTGTTTGCAACCCAAAAAGAAGCTCTTGATTATGCAAAACAATTATGCTCAAATAAAAACGATGGCAGTTATGTTATGTTACATGGGTTAGATGGCAAAATTCGTAAATGCTAATAAAAAACCGCGCAATTTAAAGTGCGGTTGTTTTTTAAATATAAAACATAAATTGCTTTACAAAAAAATAAAAATGTGTTTAAATTAGTTGGACTATTATAGATATGGGAGAAAAGTATGGAATACATTAAATTTAATAACGAAGCAAAAGGCGTGCTTTCTGGCGAGGCTGAATTAATTGAAAAGGCAGATTTAGATTTTGTTGGTGCTACACTTGAAGAAGTTAAAGTAGAAGGCAAATATGTTACACTAAAAATAAAAAACAAAAAGAACACTGTTACATTGCAACTTGATGGCGCAAGTATTATGAATGTTAAGTTTTCAAGTGGTAAGCAACTTATAATACAAGATATGGAATATGCAGATACAGAAAAAAGCATGTTTATCACTTTTGCACTAGAAAACCATTCTGATTATAGGTTTAACTGTGGCGATATTGAAATTGTTGATGTTGAATAGTTTTAATGTTTATAAAAAAATAAAAGGCTAATTTATTTAGCCTTTTTTATTTTATTAAGATTTATGTTTGCTATCAATAGGGCAAACAACTTCTTGCTTGTAACCTAAGTTCCACTCACTCCAACTAGTAGGGTCAATAACATTATCGTCATCATCAGTGTTTTGAACTTTATGGTCAGAATTTATTACAATGCGAGTTAGATAATATTGAGAATCATCATCTTTGCCAGTGTATTTTACAAAAGCGAAAACTTCGCCAGACTTAGTGTAATCAATATGTTCACTGCTCATATTAGATTCTTCTGCAATTTTTTCTGCTTCAGTTTGCTTTGTGAACATTGTTTTATCTACAGCACCGCCATTTGCTCTTGCTTCATCAGTGTTAGCCATTGCATCATATTCGGCCTTAGTTATAAATGTAAATGCAGGTATTTCATCGCCAGCATTGTATGCCTTGCCAGCAAGAGTTGTTGCAACACGCAAAGTGAATTTTTTAGTGTTATAGTAAGCATTTCTTAAAGGTAACCTAGAAATAACTGTTCCGCTATCATAATAAACATAGTTGGCGTCATCGGCTTTAGCAACAATTTCACTGCTTGTAGTTAATTCGTAAGTTATTGGTGCTTTAATGTTTTCAACAAAGTAAGAAGCCCCACCAGTAGTGTAAATGTAACCATCATTATTTTTTGTTGCATAGAAGTTTGAAACACTTAAAGATGAAGAAGATTTTGTTAACCTAATATCTGCTTTACCTTTTTCAATTCCGCTTATAGGGAAAGATGCGTCAATAGCATAGATGTCAACATCTTTTGCAACAAAAATGTAATTGTTAGTTAAATCTTTTAATTCATATTTAACGCTACCATCTTTTCTTTCTGTTTTAGAACCATCTGTAATATGGGCTCTGCCAAGAACATTACCCTTAATGTTTTCTGTATCGTAAGCGCCATCTTGTTCTTTAGTAAAGTTTCTTGTATAGTAAACATAACCTTGTGTACCGGTTGTTTCAACATTGTCAGAATAAACATAAGTGCTTATTTTTGGAAATTGTACTGATGTTACATCACTTGCAAGAGTAACGGCACTTTTAATGTGGCTTGCAATTTCTATCTTAACAAGTTTATCTTTTTCAAATACAACAAGATAAATGCAAGAACCTATTTTGTATACTTCATAACTGCTAGCACTATCATAATTTTTTGCGGTGTAAATTATTTGTGTATCTGTACCGTCAAGTTTAGTTCTGCAAAAATCTACAGCAGAAGTATTTAGCGAACCATCTTTAGCGTATTCCATATTAGGTGTTGCATAATAAATATAATCATCAAATATGTGCAAGTTAGTAAATTCATAACCCGCTATTTTAGATACAACAAGTTCGCAGTTTTGTGCGTTACCATTATCATCAGTTTTTATTTCGCCATTTTCTAACTTGGTTCTATAAATAGCCCCAACAGTTACTTTACCAGTTTCGTTATCAGCCTTAGTTAAGCCCTCGTAACTTGTGTAACTGTTAACATAATAAATATAATCGCCTTTTGTAACACTTGTGCCACCATTGCCATAAACCGTATCTTGTGTGTTTGGCATTTCTTGCAAATGTATACCGCTACAACCGGTTAAAACAAGAACAGTTAAAGCCAAACAAAATGTGGCAAGAATCTTTTTGAACTTCATAAAACCCTCTTAACAATTATTATAACTATGTAGCGAATAAATATGCAAATAACTCGCCACAAAAGTTTACATATGTTATATTACCATTTTATAAAGTATTTAGTCAAGTAAATAAACAAAATTTAACTAACCTAACATAGTTATTTTATATAAT
>CAVFEO010000059.1:0-7340 GCA_963621425.1 bacterium
AACTATTTCAGGCTTAATTTTTTCAACAAACGCATTTACATCTAGCTTATCGTTATCAATTTTACCTTGATTGACTTCTTTAATAGTTTTAGTTGCCTTTTTTAAACTTTCTTGCATTTGGTCTAAATTTTCTACAATAGATGTTAATTTATCATCATCTTCATTAAATAGATAATATAATTTTGGATATATTGATTGTAGATTTTTTAATTCATCACTAAAAATAACAACATAATCACCATAGGCAGAATCAAACTCATCTAAATCATGTAATTCCTTTGTCATGGATGTGATAGTACCACTTGAAGAAAATGCATCATTTAAAGAATTATATACCTTTTGTGTATTTGATACCTTAAATACAGTATTTAGTAAAATAAGCACCACAAGAGCTATTGCCAAAGCGACAACAACAAGTCTAATAATAACTTTTTTCATAAAATCTCCTTTTATAACCAATATTTAATCAATTCAAAAGGTGCAAAACTATTTTTATCTATTTTTGTTAACACCTTTGCTTGAACGCAACTTTTATCATAAGGGCCATTAAGTGTGCTATCACTACTTTTTTCCCTATTGTCACCAATAACAAAAATCGTATCAGCAGGCAAAACTATTGCGCTTGTTCCGCCACCTTCACCTTTCCAATGTTCTTTTAATACACAAAAATTAACATATGCTAGTGGAGCTTCTTCATAATAAATAGGACTTTCATATTGCTTTTCTTCAACAATGTTGCCATTAACATATATTGTTAAATTATGATTTTCAAACACCATATCAATGCTATCTCCACCAAAAGCATATACACGTTTTATAATATCTTTAGCACTTTGACTACCCTCTTCCTCAACGCGCAGAATAACTATATCACCATAAGTATAAGAAGCAATTTTGCTTGCCAGCACCCTATCTTCTTCACCGCTTTCATTATTAAATGTAGGAATCATAGAAGGCCCCTGAACATTAGATGTAAAATGAGTACAAGTGTAGAAAATAAAATAAGCAGTTATTATTAAAGCAATAACTAAAAGTACATTAAGTATTACATTTAAAACTTTACTAGCCCTTTTTGCCATTACTTCTCCCTTTTGCAATCTCTAATGGAATAATGTTTATATATCTTTAATATACAATATAAAATAAATAAAATCAAGAAAAATATACATATTAACTTTTTATTAATAAAAAGGAATCGCCTCTTAGGCAACTCCTCATTACGCAACTAAATTGCACATAAAGTATTTCTTTTTACCTTTTCTTATAATTACAATTCCATCAGTTAATGTACTTTGCTTATCTATAACAAACTGAGCATCTTTTACACATTCGCCATTCACATATATTGCGCCACTATTAAGCATTTCATTTGCTTCCCTCTTTGAAGAACAGATGTTAGTTTGAGCAACAAGCACATCAATTAACGAACCGCCCTTAACATCAAAACTTGGCACATTTTTGAAGCATACTTTTAATTCTTTAACTGGTATTTGTTTTATGTTACCAGAAAATAAAAGTTCACTAATGCGTTCAGCTTCTGCAACAGCATCCGCTCCATGCAAATCGCCAACAACAGCACGAGCTAGTGCCTTTTGAGCAAGACGCAAATGTGGTGCTTCCTTGTGCTTTGCTTCTAGTTCATCAACTTCTTCTTTAGATAAAAAAGTCAATCTTTTAATATACCCAATAACATCAGCGTCTTCAGAGTTTAGTAAAAATTGATACAACTCATATGGGCTTGTTTTTTCTGCATCAAGCCAAATTGCGTTGCCTTCACTCTTGCCAAATTTTTTACCATTTGAATCTGTTACAAGTGGCATTGTGAATACATATACTTCATCGCCAGTTGTTTTTCTAATAAGTTCTATACCTGTTGTAGCATTGCCCCATTGGTCAGAACCAGCGACTTGCAAATCAATGCCCATATTTTCATGTAAATATTTAAAATCGTAACCTTGAATTAGCATATATGAAAATTCAGCGTAAGAAATACCAGAATTTTCCATTTGCCTACGAACCAAGTCTTTACCAAGCATATAACCTACATTAATGTGTTTACCGCAATCTCTTAAAAACTCAATCACATTAATATCTTTAAACCAATCATAGTTGTTTACAACAGGGTATGGGAAAACTTTTTGTATTTGTGTTTTTAGTTTCGCAAAATTTTCAAGCACAACTTTTTTATCAGAAAGTTTTCTCTCTGTTGTGCCTCTTGGGTCACCAACAAGTGCAGTTGCTCCACCTATTAATATGTAAGGATAATGACCAGCCTGAGCTAATCTTTTAGTTATTAAAAATGATGCATAATGACCAATATGCAAACTATCTGCAGTTGGGTCTGTGCCAATATAAAATTTTAAACCACCATTATTTAATTTTTCTTCTAATTCTGGGCTAGATACATCTTGGATAATACCTCGCCATTTTAATTCATCATATAACTTCATACTTTTCCACCTTTTCCACTGATTATATTGCATAATTAGTTAAAATCAAATGTGATTATATCATAAAATGTATATAAAATCAAGTAATTATTCAAATGTTAAGAACAAACTTAAAAGCAAAATCTAATTATAGTAATTTTATTTGATTTTTAGTTTTTAATTCAGTATAATAAGCATTACCAAATAGTATTAATAAAAGGAAATGATATTATGTTAGTTGATGTTAAAAAAGTGCAAATATGCGTAACCGCTCCACCAGAGAATATAGAAGAAATAAGAAAAGCAATGTGTGATGCTGGCGCTGGCAATTTGGGTAATTATTCATATTGTTCTATAAGTGTAAAAAATGTCGGAACTTTTATGCCAAATAAAAATGCAAATCCGTATATCGGTAAAACAGAAAAAATTGAATATGTAGAAGAAGAAAGTTTAGAAATTTTTTGCGAAGTTGATAAAGTTAAACAAGTTGTTAAAGCAATAAGAAAGGTTCATCCATATGAAGAACCTGCAATAATTATTATACCAATAATAGATGAAAGCGAATTTAATTAATCGCTTTTATTTTAATTTTACACCGTTTGTTAAAATAAAAATTTTAGCCACAACACAAAAAGTGCAAAATTTGTCAAAATTTGTATTATCTACTAACAGTAGAAAAAAAGAAATCTTCTCTATTTTTTTGATATTACCTTTAGAATTGTTTTTTTTTAATTAGATTTACTAATCCTCATATATTTATTATCTTAAAGGTGTATAAACAAAAAGGAGATTTTTTTATGGCAAATTTTATATTAAGTGCAGAAGCCGCATGCGATTTAACAAAAGACCTTGCTAAAAAGTATGAGGTAAATGTATTACCAATGAGTTTTTATATAAATGGTAAGGAATTTAAATCTGATGCATCTCCGTTTTCAACAGTTGATATTTGCTTGAAAATGCAAAGTGGTGCAACAACAAAAACAAGTCAACCAAACGAAGAAGAGATTAAAGAGTATTTATCTAATTTATTAAAACAAGGAAAAGATATTTTGCATTTATCATTTTCTAGCGCAATGAGTGGGACTTATGCAAATTTTAGAAAAATAGCACAAGAATTAAACCAGACGAGCGAACATAAAGTATATGTTATAGATACTTTGTGCCAATCTGGTGGAGTTGGTTTGTTACTTGCAATGCTATATGATAAAATACAAAAAGAAAACATAGATATCCACAATGCCATTGATTTTGTGGAAAAAATAAAACTAAACATTGTCCACTACTTTATTGTGGAAGATTTAAAGTATTTATCACGCGGTGGCAGAATTTCTTCTACTAGCGCATTTATTGGTAACATATTAAGGTTAAAACCCGTTTTGCATGTAGATAAAGCGGGCAAAATTGTCGCATTGCAAAAAGTTATTGGCAGAAAGAAATCTGTTTCTGTACTTGTTGACAAATTTAAAGAACACTACAACGGCATGTCAAACAAAGTGTTTATTTGCAATGCAAACTGCCAAGAAGATTGCGACTACGTTAAAGCCGAACTACTAAAAATAAACCCAAACTTAGATATAACAACTCTTCCTTTAGGCACAATAATCGTATCGCACGCAGGGCCAGGAACGCTAGCGCTATTCTTTACCGCCAATGAGAGAAAATAACTAAATTTTTAAATATCTTGCCTTTATTTTCAATTTGTGGTATACTTTATACTAGTAGCAAATATCTTTAACTTGCACTAAATGAAAATAATGTGTAGTTACTAAAAATTATAGAAATATACTACACTAACTTTGGTGAAAAATATGAAATTACAAAACGCAAATAATCTTGAATATATAAAAGAAGCAAAGCACAAACTTATTAGAGAATTAACAAGGCTTAAAGTACTTGTTCCTTTTGATGATAACTTAAAGCTTTTTCACGGCAGAGCAAACGAGACAAATAAAAAATTTCACATTAAAAGCTATGTTGATAATTCTGGCAATAAATTAGGACATTACAATGTAAATGTCATACCCGGATTACACACAAGCACTTATGATATCGCTAAACGCTATGCAGAAGCGAGAAAAAACCAAGCATATAAAAAAGCTATTAATGTATCAGTTGCTCCTGAAGTTAAACGCATTGTTGCAACATCACCTAATTTAATGATATTTAACTTATGCAAAATATTTAATTTAGATGATATATTAAGTTCTTTAAGTGCAGTAATTTCACTGCCAAAAGAAACAGAAGAAAAACTATACTCTGATTTGTTACCAAAAAAAGAATTTGATGCGTGCTTGCACATAATTAAAGAATTAACACTTTGTTATACTTTGCCACAAATATCGCCAACACTATTTAATAATGAAGAACAAATTAAAATTACAAAAAATTTGTTAAAACTAGCAAAGCAGAATTATTCTAAGTACAATAGATATGTGGTAACAGATAATGACTGTGATAATTACATAAAAAAACTCAGTCCATTAACAGACAAAGAAGAAGAGAATATTAAAAATATTGCTGGTGCAATTAATGTATATTATGCACTTGCACACTCTGGTGATATTGCCATGCTACTTAGCAAATTGCAATCTGGTTTTGATTTTGATGATATATGCACATACAATCTAGATTTCTTTAATGATTATCTGCAGGCATTAAACATTGTTGGCGTACATCAAAAAATATGGCACTCTGACATAATTAACCAAAATGCTTTTGATGACTACTTCTTTTTTGATACTTCTAAAATAAACACAGAGCAAGTTGCTAAAAAAATAGAAGCAGAGCAATCATTTAATTAACAATATATACGTTATAAAATATTATTATAAAAAACAAACCAGTAAAAACTGGCTTGTTTTTATTTTTGTGTAAAAATTAAAATTAGAATTTAATTATACCCGCAAATTATCTATCGCGCAAAATTTTTTTCTTCTTTATCTATATTTTTAATACCAACAGTATCCTTATTTGGCTCGCCATTAAAGTTGCTTCCACCAACAACTATTAGGTTATTCTTTTTACAAAAAGATAGCAGGTAATCTATATCTTCTTTTGTGTGAGTTGGATGGTAAACCTCTATTCCATCAACACCATTTACAATAGCATTTTTTAATAAAAAGTTTATATTTTCTCTGTTTGTGCTTTTAAATGGTTGAGCAAAACAAACAATTCCGCCTACAGAGTGAATAAAAGATGCCACAGTTTTTGTGTTTGGCCAAATACTTCCCATATCTAAATATAATGGGAAATCTTTTTGTTTTGTACTTAGGTTATAAAAATCTGTTAATGTTGTAATATTGTACTTATCAAATAAGCTTTTATTTGTTGCAATATTAAGCATATTTTCATAAACATACTTATGCGCAAAATCTACTTTACCATTAAACTCTTTACTTTAATCTACATTATAACCTGCTTTTTTAGCAATATCAACAAGTGCGTTTTTAATTTTTGTTTGTCTATCTTCTAGTGCACCATACACACTATAAGACCACTCTAATGTTTTAAAAGGTTCAAAGTTATATGCAAGCAATTCAAAAGTTACGCCACTTTCACACACATCACATGCCATACCATTTAAAATTTCACCACTAAACAAATTTGATGTATCAGTAAGTTTGTTTATTACTGGGAACAAACAAGTATCAAAATCTGTAATAGCAATTCTGTCTAACTTTTGCTCCTCACATAGTTATAGTACCTTTTTATAGTCCCAGTTTTTATCTGCACTTGCAGAAAAGTTTGTTCTAATTTGTAAATCGTTTTTCATAAATCACACTCCATTTGTTGTTGTTTTTCTTCATCTTCTTTTTTCTGTTTTCGCCTTAATGCTGCAGCTTGTTTTTTCTTTTCGGCTCTTTCCATATATTTTTCAATACGCTCAACCTGCTTTAATCTTTCTTTGAAATTATCCACAATGTATTCAGATAACTGCTCGCCAATTTTTACAGGCTCTTTTTTGTTAAATTCGGCAATAACCTCTTCCATATCAACTTCTCTACATTTATCAAAAAGTTCTTTCATTTTTGGATTTTTTTTGATATGTTTTAATAATTCATAAACAAATAATCCTCCGCCCTCAAAAATTTCATTGGAATAAAAATTATCATCTCCAACACTAAATGTTTGACTTTTTAGAGAAATTCCTATTGCGGGGTAATAAAAACTAGCTGGTTGCGGAATCATAGCTTTGGACGTTTCTAGCCAATATGTTCTAATGCCAAAGGCACAGCCATGGTCAAAAGAAGGTGCCAATTCACAATAAAGCGAACCACTTTCATCTTTTTTAAACAAAAATACTAAATTATATATATGTCTATCGCCATCTGACATAAAAAAGTCAATTATTGCGTTTTTATATAAGTCATCTTCAAGTTTATCAACATTTAACTTTATTCCGCATCTAAAACAAACAGAAATAAGGATTGAATTAATAAACTCAATTGAATTATAATATTCGCCAACTGATAAAATATCCATGCCAGCAGATGCTTTTTGCAATTGCTTTACAGTAAACTTTTTAGTAATATCGTAATAACTATTACCGTATTTATTTTGATACAAAAACAAAGTAAGAATTTCTGCAAACTTGTTTTCAGCCACAACATCTTTTGTGTTATATGACTGACTAATAACCCCTTGCACATCTTGTCCAATTCTTACCATTTTGTAATCTACATAATTATCATATCCAATTTTTTTAAAAAAATATGTACTAAGTACTTCCGCCATATCATTATGCAAATCCATTTCCACTTTTTCGTTTTCTTTAAAAAAGAATTCTTTATTTTTCTTTTTTATTAAAACTTTTTTGGTTATACCAAAATCAATTTTAGCTGTTCCGCCTTCCACAAATTTTTTTATATCTACTCTATCCATAACAACTCCAAAAATTAATCGCCTTAATTA
>CAVFEO010000060.1:0-7230 GCA_963621425.1 bacterium
GCTTATAGGAGGTGTGGCAATGGTACGAGTTTTTTTGTTAAAACTTAAAGAATCTGTAATTTCTGTTTTACCAATTGTTGTAATTGTATCATTAATGTCACTACTTCTAGGGTTTGGACTAGATTTTATTGCTAAATTTCTTTTTGCGAGTCTTTTTGTTATGTTTGGTCTTGCTCTTTTTACATTGGGTGCAGATATGTCAATGATAGAAATTGGCTCAAAGATTGGCGGATATCTTGCAAAAAAAAATTCTATAATTTTAACTATGATTTGTGCTTTAATTCTTGGTATAATTATAACCATCGCTGAGCCTGATTTAACAGTGCTTTCAAGTCAAGTAGGCGAAAGTATTAATGCATTAACTTTAATTATGGTAATTGCGCTTGGCGTTGGTGTTTATATGGTTATATCTACCATTAGGACAAGAATAAAAATACCACTTAACATAATACTTTTGCTTTCTTATGTAATTGTTTTTGTTTTGGCGTTTTTTGTTTCTGAAAAATTTGCGCCTCTTGCTCTTGATAGCGGTTCTGTAACAACAGGCCCTATATCTGTGCCGTTTATAGTTGCTTTTGGTATTGGCCTAGCAACAGTTAGTTCGGTTAAAGGTAAATCAAATGATGATAGTTTTGGTACTGTTGGGCTTGTATCTGTAGGTCCTATTATTGCAGTTATGCTTTTAGGTTTTTTGGTAAATACTGATGCATTATCGTATGAGTTCGCAATAGAAGAGGGAAGTGGATTGTCTGCCTTCTTTACAATATTGCTTGCAAAGTTACCAGAAGTGGCTCTTATTATATTGCCTATTCTTGTATTTTTCTTAATTTTTCAATTTTCAGCACTTAAATTACCATTAAAAACTATTTTAAGGATTTTCCTTGGGATTCTATATGTCTTTATTGGTATAACATTATTCTTGTGTGCTGTTCAATTCGGCTTTTTACCAACAGGTCAAAAACTTGGGCTAACTTTAGCATCTTTGGACACCAATTGGGGACTTGTGCCATTTTTTGCTCTAATAGGTTTTGTTATTGTGCTTGCCGAACCTGCTGTTCATGTATTAACTAAGCAAATAGAAAGTGTAACAAGTGGAGTTATTAGCAAAAGAAAAATGCTTCTAACTTTGTGTGTTGGGGAATGTGTTGCCTTAGTTATGGTTGGCTTAAGAGTGCTTACAGGTATAAATTGTTTGTTTATTTTAATTCCTTTGTTTGCTGTATGCTTTATTCTTACATTTATTGCACCAAAGATGTTTACAGGTATAGCGTTTGATTCTGGCGGTGTTGTTACAGGTGCTATGGCAACAACATTTGTTTTGCCAATGATTATAGGTATTGTTCACGAAATATGGGGAGATACAAGCATTTTGATGGATGCTTTTGGATCGCTAGCAATTGTTGCTGCAGCCCCAATTGTAAGTGTTTTAATTATTGGATGTATTTATAGGTTTAAGAACAAAACAATTAGTTACAGAGTTAAAACTAAAAAGCCTATTATTATTGAATTTGAATAAAATTTGGAGTAGAATATGAAAGAGGAAAAGGTAAAAAAGGTTAAAGCAACAAAAAAAGCGACTTTTGATTTTAAAACTTGGCTAAGAAATGTTTTGTCTATAAGTTCTAAGAAAAACGCTAAAATTCCTAAAATTAACGCTTTATTTAAACTTTTTATTGTAGAATGCTCTAAAAGTGATACAGAAAAAGTTATTTCAGTTGAAAAAAAATTGGAAGTCCATTCTTTTACTATATTTTCAGGATATAGTACAAGAGTTGTAAAAACGATTTATTCAAATAATAAAGATGTTGATATTGTTTTAAGTTTGGTTAATCCAGAAAACTTATCTGAAGAAAAAATTACAGAAATAATTAGCGATTTGAGAGGCTGTGGAGTTAATGATTTTTATATTTACTCAATAAAGCCAACCAGTGCAGATTTAAACTTAATTTATTTATTAATGGGGGTGTAGTATGAATCAAGAATTGGAACTTGTTATGGCAGTTGTCAATGATGGCTTTGCCAGTGAAGTAATAAAGTATGCAAATGAAGTTTGCGATGTGCGAGCGACAGTCATTAAAGGGAGAGGAGTTGCTGAAGAAACTAAAGAAGATACAGTTAAAACTTATGCGGAAAAAGAAACTGTATTTATGGTTGTAGATAAAGATGTAAGGACTAAAGTTATGGAAAATATTTGTTCTCACCTTGGATTAGATACAAATGCACAAGCAAAAGTTTTTGCTTTGCCTGTATCAAATTTTACAGATAGTTGTTCGTTGGAAGTAAATATAAAAGATGAAGAAAAAAAGCCTCTTGAATAAAAAGGCTTTTTTATTTTAAACGATTATTTGAAATGCTTTACGCCAAAATTATAGCTGGAGTAGCACATATCTTCTAAATTGTGTTTAGGCTCCCATTTTAGTTCTTTTTTAGCTTTTTCAATACTAGCGTAGCAAGTTGAAATATCTCCTGGTCTTCGAGGAGCTATTTGAAAAGAGCACTTTTCTGGGCAAACTCTGTTAAAAGTGTTTACAATGTCTAGCACGCTATAACCAGTGCCAGAACCCAAGTTATAAATTTTTAATCCGCAATTTTCACGGCATTTGTTTAAAGCGCAAAGGTGTCCATCGGCTAAGTCCATAATATGAATATAATCTCTAATACCCGTGCCATCAGGGGTGTCATAGTCATTGCCAAAAATGTTTAAAATTGGTAATTTTCCTGTTGCAACTTTAACAATATACGGCATTAAATTGTTAGGTATTCCGTTTGGGTCTTCGCCAATTAAACCAGAATTATGGGCTCCAATTGGATTAAAGTATCTTAAAATAACAATGTTTAAAGAAGAGTCTGTTTTTGCAAAATCTTCCAATATCCCTTCTATATACAGTTTTGTTCTGCCATAAGGGTTTGTTGCACCTGTAGGGAAGTTTTCATATATTGGCATGCTTTTGGCTTGTCCATATACTGTCGCAGAAGATGAGAACACCAAGTTTTTAACGCTATACTCTTGCATTAACTTTAGAATATTTATTATGCTCATTATGTTGTTTTCGTAATACATTAAAGGCTTTGCTACAGATTCTCCAACTGCTTTGTATCCAGCGAAGTGAATTATCGAATCAATGTTGTTTTCTTCAAAAATTCTTTTAGTTTGCTCATAATTTGTAACATCACAATTATAAAATTTAACATCTTTTTTTGTTATTTCTTTTAAATTATCTAAAACTTCAATTTTGCTGTTGGCTAGGTTGTCCGCAATAACAACTTCTTCGCCAGATTCTAATAAAGATACGCATGTGTGTGAGCCAATGTATCCAAGCCCACCTGTAAGTAAAACTGCCATAATTATCAATCTCCATATTTTGTTATTTTATGCTTAAATTTTACCATTTTGCTTTTTTATAGTCAAACAAAAACCCTTTATAAAATCTCAAATAAAAATCAAATAATTTAGAAAAAAACAGCACAATTTTGTGCTGTTTTTATTGTTCATTAAATAGTTGTTTAACACTTTCTATATAAGCCATGCGTTTTTGGTTGTGTTCTGGGTTGTGCGCTAAGGCGTCGCATATTTGTATTTGGAATAGCACCTCATAAAAATCTCTGTTTTTATTTATGTTTTCTTGAGTGATTTTTTCATCATGTAAGCGAGCAAGGGTGCTAATGTATTCAGTATAATTATCATCAAAACCAATGCTTTTTAATACAGTTTTAGCAATTTCTGCAGATTTTTCGGCGTGCCCCCAAAAGTATCTTACACCATCATCGCCTTCAAAAAATACAAAAGGTTTGCCTATGTCGTGAAAAAGTAGGGCAAGTCTAACATCAAAATCAATAGGTGATAAACTAAGCGCTTTTAATGTGTGTTCCCACACAGTGTCATTGTGGTGAGGGTGCTTGTGGTCGCATAATTGCATATCCCTTATTTGAGGAATAATGCCACATAAGTAATCTAAATTGCAATTTATACTTTTGATTACATCATCTGCAGTTAAAATTTCTTTTAATTTTTTAACATTATTTATTTTCATACAACTTAATAAATATACATTTTTAAATTTTTCTTGTCAAACTGTTAACAAATTTAATAAAAAATTTGTATATTTTTTGTAGATTATCTAAAATTTGCAATGTCGCGAAATCACTAAAAGTCCCATTTTTCCGTGTGTTTGGTACATTAACTTTCGTAAGAGAGACTCCTTACCAAGGTGGTGCTCATGTATGAAATACATTAGAAAAAATAAGTTTAAGGGGATTGACAAAGCTCTATGCAATGTGTTAAAATGATAATACCATAAAGAGTATGCGAGGGGCAAGCCCGCTGACCATATACCAACCTGCATTTGTAAGGTGGTAAAGCTTGCGTGATGGTTCAAACAAAAGATAAAATTAAAGGCCATCATGATTAATGATGGTTTTTATTTTTATGTGTGAATAATGGGAGGTTGTTGTATGATAAAAGAATTGCTGAATAATAAAAATGCGATTATAGTTCAGTTGAATGAAGATAACAGAGAAGAGTTTTTAAGGCAGACAGATGCTGAGGACTTCGTTTGGTGCACAGGTGATAAAATACATATTACAGACAATATATTTTTTAATGTTATAGTTTTTAAGGATAAGACAATTGCAAATTTATCAATGCAGACTTACAAAAATTCTTTAATTTTTCAGTCTTTGGAAAAAGTTGCGTATAAAAAATAAAAAACTGGCATAAGCCAGTTTTTGGTGCAACCGAGGGGATTTGAACCTCCGACCTACCGCTTAGGAGGCGGTCGCTCTATCCAGCTGAGCTACGGCTGCATATTTTAGAAGTACCTAAACACAAACGAATTATACCACATTAAAAAATCAATGTCAACATTTATAAAAGGGAAGAGTAACATATTGTGTGATTATTATGAAAAATTTGCTATTTTGTTATTATTGTGATAAAATATTCGAGTAATTACATTTTAGGGAGAATGCTATGCCTTTTTGGTTTTGGATTATAATGGCGGTAATAATTTTTGCGTTTATTACTCTTGTGCGAAGGTGGTATGATTATTCTATACTGTTTACTATTGCAATAGGTTTTGCGGTAAATGCGAATATTTTTAATAGTTCTAATGTGCCTGTTTATTTGGGAGATTTAGTTTTTGCTATTGACTCAATATTATATACTGGCTTTATGTTTGCGGTTATTATATGCGCTAGAGAGTATGGCGTAAGAAAAGCTAAAATTTTAACATCGTCTAGCATCGCGGCTATTTTAGTAAGTGCAAGTATTGAATTTTTAGCAAATGTATCGTCGTTTGGTTATGCAACAGAATATTTAATATCTACACTTTCATATGTGTACTCTGCGTTGGGCACATTTTTGGGCGTGTGGTTAATGCTATATATTTATAGTAAGTTGGATGCTTTAAAAACTCATGTTGCATTGAATTTTATATTTTGTGTGATTATTACCAGTGTTGTAAACACTGCTGTCTATTATGGGTTAATGGCTTTAACTTTGGGCTCTATAATTGCAGTATGGCAAGTTCTTTTGGGTTCATTTATAGGGAAGATTATTTGCATTGCCTTAGGTCTAATTAGTTACTATATTAATACTCATTTTTGGATACCTAAAGATTTGTTAGGAAAATATGTTAATAAATCTTGTTATATAAACGATGAAGCTACAAAACAAGAACAAATAGATAAAAATGATTAAAAAATAAGGAGATTTTGCTCCTTATTTTTATTTTGATATAAAAATTAAAATTAATTTTCTTGTTTTAATACTAAACTATTATATGTTTTCTTCATGTATTTTTTATTTAAAACTTTGCGCTCGCCGTAATTTTTCAGGTCAGTAAAAACAGTTATTAAAAAGTTTTGCATTTCTTCATTGTAGTAGCTATTGTTTTCAACATTTATAAAATAATCCAATACCATTTCTGGCTTATAATTTTTCTTGTTATATGCCTTTGTTGCAGCAATTTTGTCGCACACACATTCAACAGCATATTTATATGGCATACTTATCTGTTTTTTATTTTGTCTATCAACCCAATATTCAATGTGGTGTTTATTTCTTCCCTTATGGTGTAGCCATGCTTCAGAATACCCTTTATCCTCCCTGCATACTCTTAAGGGTGACTTTTTCCCATTATAATATTTTACGCTTTCAAAAAACTCAGTAGGAGAGTATTTTGATAAATCGTGTACAAGCCCTCTCCAAAATAATCCACATTTAGTGCAATGAACAAAAACTAACCACCTATGTTTGTTAACAAGATGTAAGTGTTTAAAAAAATTTGAAATTTTCATAATAACATATTAATATAATGAGATTTTTTTGTCAACTAAATTAAAAAAAGTGCTTAGTAAGCACTTTTAAATAGGGCGTTCCTCATTACTGATAAATCCAAAAGCGACGGCACCAGGGCCAACGTGTGCACCAATAATAGGTCCCATAATTCTAATTTCTGCATCAACATCCCATTTTTCTTTAAGTTGTTTTTGCAAGAAAATAGCATCTTTTTCGTTATTTGTATGAACAATTTCACACATAAAATGGTCTTTATTTTTCGTGTATTTAGCCAAATCTTTTATGGCAAACATAATTGCTTTTTTCATACCCATTTCTTTTTTGATTATTTCAAGTTTTCCTTCTTTAGAAAATGTGATTATTGGTTTAATTTGTAGCATTGTGCCAATTGCTGCTTTTGCACCACTAATTCTGCCGCCACGCTTTAAAAACATTAAGTCATCAGCGATAATATAATGTTGAATTTTCATTTTTAAATCTTGTAAAACACTTATTGTTTCTTCAATAGTTTTTCCTTCATCTCTCATTTGGCAAGCCACTTTGACTACTATGCCTTCGCCAATAGTTGTTGTTCTGCACTCAATTGCTCTATAGTCAATGTCTGGATATTCTTGTTTTACAATTTCTATTGCTTTGTTTGCATTATCTAGCGTAGGGCTTAGTCCGTATGATTGAGTTATGTGTAATACTTTTTTTATTCCCTTTTGGGCCATTTCTCTAAAAACTTGAACATGAGTTTCTACATTTAATATAGAAGTTTTTGCTATTGCACCATTTTTTAATTCAGTATAAAAATCCAAATATTCTTGTTTTGATTTAAAATCGTCTATGTGTTCGGTTAAGTTGCCATTTTTGTTCATTGTATATTGTAAATGTCCAACATAAATGTCCAAATCTTTAATTTCTTCAGCATATAAATCACATGTGCTATC
>CAVFEO010000061.1:0-1962 GCA_963621425.1 bacterium
TTATCATCCTCCTCGTATTACAAGTTATATTATACCATGCCTTGATTTTTTGTCAAACTTTTACAAACATTTACAAAAAAACAAAAGCTAAATCAACCTTTGTCTTTTACATCCCATTCTTTTCTAACCATTTAATAGCTTTTTTATTTCCGTCTTCAGCAGCTTTTTTATACAATTTTGCGGCTTTTTCTAAATCCTGTTCAACCCCATGCCCTTTTTCATAGCATTTAGCCAAAGCAAATTCTATATCGGATTTTAATATAGTTTTGAATTCTGAATTGAATAATAAGAGATCCGTATTATACAAGTAAAAAGCCCCATCATTTGATCTACTCTCATCAACTTGCTGATTAAAATTTAACGCTTCATTATACCAATAATAAGCTTTTTTATAATCAATTTTTGTTCCTATTCCCCTATAATAGCATTCACCCAAAAAATACTGGGCAAGAAAGTTTCCAAATTTTGATGCCTTTTTATAAAGATTGAATGCCTTAACTACATTTTTTTCTGTTCCTTTTCCTTTTTCATAACACAAGCCTAACAATGTAGTTGCATTAACATCCTTTTTACTAGCCGAAGTGAATAAAGTAAACGCTTTTTCATAATCTTTATTAACACCTTTACCCAAGTAATATAATGTACCTAAAACCCTTTTAGCTTCCTCTGCTAAAAATGCATTATTAACAATAAGGGGGTCTTTAGATGATAACACTTCATTTATTAGTTCAAAAACTTTTTTATAATCAATTTTTGTTCCTATTCCATATAAATAAAAATTAATTAGATTATACTTTGCTAATATCAATCCTTGCTTTGATGACAATAAAAAATATTCAAAAGCCTTTTTATAATTGCATTTGAGACCCTTACCCAAATAATATAATGAGCCCAAATTATATTGAGCGTATGCATAACCTTGTTTTGCAGATTCTTTGTAGTATTGAATGGCTTTTTCTAAATCCTGTTCAACCCCATCACCATGCTCATAACATGCACCCAAGTCATTTTGCGCCATATAATCATTTTTTTCAACGGCTTTTTCAAACCAATGTATGGCACTTTTATAATCAATTTTTGTTCCTATTCCCTTATAATAACAAAGCCCCAAATGATAATAAGCTTTATCATAGCCATATTCTGAAGCTTTTGTATAATATTCAAAGGCTTTATCTAAATCTTTTTTAACATCAATGCCTCTTTCATATATTGAAGCTAAAGCATATGCAGCATAACCATCTTTTTGTTCTGCAGCCTTAGCATACCAATATAATGCTTTATCTATATCCTTTTCTATATTGTTTCCTGTCAAGTAATACCAAGCCAGTGTACTTTGAGCACTTACTAAACCCAATTCAGCAGCTTTGCTATAACAATCTATTGCTTTTTTAATATCTCGCGATACAGGTTCAAGTCCTTCTTTATAAAAAACCCCCAAATTAAACAAAGCTCCAGCACTATTTTGTTCAGCCGCTTTTGTATACCAATAATATGCCTTTTTATAATCAACATTTATATTGTTTCCAAAATAATAATGATTCGCTAACGTAACTTGTGCTTGCACATTTTTTAGTTCTGCTGCTCTTGTATAATATTCAAAAGCTTTATTTATATCTTTTTCAATTCCAGTACCATTTTCATAACAACATCCTAATAAATACATAGCTGCACTCACCTTATGTTTAGAAGCTTTAGACAACCACTCTACAGCATGAACATAATTATTTTCTATTTCTTTTTTATTGTAAAAAAATATTCCCAACATCGCTTGAAGAGAAGCATCTCCAGCGTTTGCTTTTTCAATAACTTCATCTAAAGAGAATTGTTCTTTTTTATTTGTCGCTCTATTAACAATAGTAAATAAAATTTTTTCGTTATCCATAAAAATTTTTACCCCCAATTAAATATAAAAAATTATAACAAGAAGTTTAAAATTATGTCAAATTTTTTATACCATTATAG
>CAVFEO010000061.1:1972-6730 GCA_963621425.1 bacterium
CCATTATAGATATTAATATTAAAAAAACAAAGATTAAATTTCCAATCTTTGTTTTTTATTTTAATTTCAATAAACATAATTAAATTAAAATTAAATCAAATAATTATGCAGTTTAATAACATTATTCTTGTGTATCATTGTTATTTTTGCTTTCAGTTGTTTGTTCTTGATTTTGTTCTGCATTTACATTTTCACTATTAGCATCTTGGTTTGTTTGAGCATTTTCTTCGGCATTTTCATCCTCTTCTACTTCTTCTTCGTGATTTGTAATTGCTACGCTTACAATCTTAGCATCATCGCCAACTTTCATTAACTTAACACCAGTGGTAGCTCTGCCAATAATACTTATAGCACTAGCAGGGGTTCTTATAATTACACCAGCATTTGTCATTACTAAAATATCGTTATCATCATCAACCATATCTAAGCAAACAAGTTTACCAGTCTTATCGTTAAAGTTACCAGCCTTAGTTCCCTTACCACCACGAGATTGCTCTCTGTATTCACTTATTTCGCATCTCTTACCATAGCCATTTTCACTAATAGTTAGAACTTGTTTACCTTCTTTCATAACAGTTATAGCAACAACTTCTTCGTCACTGCTTAAACTCATACTCTTAACGCCTTGGCTAGTTCTACCGCTTGCCCTAATGTTTGCTTCGTTAAAGTTAATACACTTGCCACTTGTTGCGCCCATTAAGATATTTTCGTTATCTTGTACTTTAACAACGCCTACAAGTTCGTCGCCTTCTTTTAAGGTAATTGCAATTTTACCCGTCTTTCTAATTCTAGCAAACTCTTCTAGTTTGGTCTTTTTAATTAAACCAAGTTTTGTTGCCATTACAAGACAGCCTTCTTCCTCTTCGTGGCGAGCAATAATATTGGTTACCTTTTCATCAGCATCAACTTGAAGTAGATTTACCATTGCTCTGCCCTTACTTGTTCTTGTTGCCTCTGGAATTTCATATGCCTTTAAGCAATATACTTTACCCTTATTTGTAAAGAACATTAAGTTATCGTGTGATGAACAAATGAATATATCTTTTACCAAATCTTCTTCTTTAGTCTTATGACCTACAAGACCTACGCCACCGCGTTTCTGTGCCTTATACTCACTAACAGCAATACGCTTTACATAGCCTTGTTTAGTTAATGATACAACAACATCTTCTTTTGGAATTAAATCTTCAATATCAATGTCGTCAAAATCAATTGCAATTTCACTCTTTCTTGGTGTTGAATATCTTTCTTTAATATCTGTTAATTCTTCTTCTATTATATTTAACACTCTTTGAGGATTGTTAATAATATCTGTAAAATCCGCAATCATAGCAGTTAATTGAGCAAGTTCTTCATGTAACTTATCCATTTCTAGACCTGTTAACTTTTGAAGTCTCATATCAAGAATTGCTTGCGCTTGTTTTTCTGATAAACCAAAGCATTCCATAAGTCTTACAATTGCTTCGTTCTTTTCTCTACTCTTTTTAATTTCTGCAATAACTCTATCTATATTTTCTAAAGCAATGCAAAGGCCGTGAACAATATGTTCTCTTTCTTGAGCTTTTTCTAAATCAAACTTAGTTCTATTTAGAACAACAACTTTTTGATGTTCTAAATAATAATATAGCATTTCTTTTAAGTTTAAAATCTTTGGCTTACCATCTGCAAGTGCTAAGAATATAATACCATCTTTAACTTGCAAGTTTGTATGTTTATACAAATGATTTAACACAACTTGTGGTTGGAAATCCTTTTTAATATCAATAACCACACGCATACCAAACCTATCGCTCTGGTCTTGAATATCAGAAATTCCGTCAATCTTTTTATCTTTGTATAAATCCGCAATTTGTTCAATTAGTTTTGATTTGTTCACTTGATAAGGTAATTCTGTAATAATAATTCTATGCTTACCATTATCATCTTCTTCAATTTCTGCTTTTGCTCTAATTACAATACCGCCCTTACCTGTACGATACGCATTATTAATTGCGCTCTTACCCATAATAACCGCACCGGTTGGAAAATCTGGTGCAGGAATTATGCTTATAAGTTCATCTATTGTAATATCAGGATTTTTGATTAGCGCAATAACACCATCAATAACTTCACCAAGGTTGTGTGGTGGAATATTTGTTGCCATACCAACAGCAATACCATCACTACCATTAACAAGCAAGTTTGGGAACCTTGATGGAAGCACTTGAGGTTCCATTAAGGTATCATCAAAGTTTGGCGAAAATGGAACTGTTTGTTTATCAATATCTCTTAACATTTCTGCAGAAATTTTACTTAACCTTGCTTCTGTGTACCTCATCGCTGCAGCACTGTCGCCATCCACAGAACCAAAGTTACCGTGCCCATCAACAAGTGGACATCTTATTGAGAAGTCTTGAGCAAGACGCACAAGTGCATCATACACCGCTGTATCGCCATGTGGGTGATACTTACCTAAAACTTCACCGACAATTCTGGCACATTTTTTATATTGCTTATCGTTAAACAAGTTTAACTCGCCCATTGCGTAGATTATTCTTCTATGAACAGGTTTAAGGCCATCTCTAACATCAGGAATTGCACGGCTAACATTTACTGCCATTGCGTAAGCAATAAATGATTTCTTCATTTCCTCAGCAACTTCAACTTGAACATATTTAGTGTTATCAACAATTTGTTCAAGTTCTGCTGAATAATCTCTCTTTTTCATAATATTTTCCTTTTACCTTATATTTTAAATGTCTAATTCTTTTACCAAATCGGCATTGTTTTCAATAAATTGTCTTCTTAGTTCAGGATCTTCACCCATAAGTTCGCTAAATATTTGGTCAGCAACAATTGCATCTTGCATTTGAACTTGAAGAAGTGTTCTATGTTCTGGGCTCATAGTTGTATCCCAAAGTTGTTCTGGATTCATTTCACCAAGACCTTTATAACGCTGAACTTCATATCCTTTTCTACCAATACTATCCAAATATTCATTCAAACTTTCATCACTATAAAAATAAGTTTCTTCTTTACCACGAGTTACCTTATAAAGAGGTGGTTGAGCAATATAAACATAACCATGTTCAATTAACGGACGCATAAAGCGGAAGAAGAAAGTTAGCATTAAAATTCTAATATGGCTACCATCTACATCTGCATCTGTCATACAAATAATTTTATGATATCTTAATTTGCTTTCATCAAATTCGCTATGAATTCCACAACCAAATGCTTGAATCATATTTTTAATTTCTTGGTTTTCAAGAATTCTACCAAGGCGAGCTTTTTCTACATTTAAAATTTTACCACGAAGAGGCATAATTGCTTGGAACCTTCTATCTCTGCCCATTTTAGCAGAACCGCCTGCCGAATCACCTTCGACAAGGTAAATTTCACATTTAGAAGGGTCTTTTTCAGAACAGTCTGCAAGTTTACCTGGAAGTGTTGTGTTTTCTAGCACACCTTTTCTTCTTGTTAAATCTCTAGCATTTCTAGCAGCTTCTCTAGCACGCTGAGCACTTACGCACTTTAACACAACTTCTTTAGCCTCTTTAGGATGCTCTTCCATAAAAGTACCAAAGCCCTCTATCATTGCTTTTTCTACAATAGAACGCATTTCACTGTTGCCAAGTTTAGTTTTTGTTTGACCTTCAAATTGAGGTTCTGTTAATTTAACAGAAATAATTGCAACAAGACCTTCTCTCACATCATCGCCAGTTAGTTTTTCTGATTCTTTTAAAATTTTATTATTGGTACCATAGTCATTAATTATTTTAGTTAAAGCATTTTTAAAACCAACAAGGTGCGTTCCACCTTCTTGAGTGTTGATGTTGTTAGCATAAGATTGAATAACCTCACTATAACCATCGTTATATTGCATTGCAACTTCAACTTCGTTTGTTGGATTAACTTTTGAAATGTAAATTGGTTCTGGGAACATAACATCTTTGTTTTTATTTAGGTATGATACAAATTCTATAATACCACCTTTAAACAAAAATTCTTCCTTTCTCTCTTTCCCTTCGCGCTTATCTTCAATGGTTATAACAAGCCCACGATTTAAAAATGCGATTTCCCTAAATCTGTTGCGCAAATTATCATAATCAAATTCTGTGGTTTCAAAAATTTCTGCATCTGGATAGAAAGTTACTTTTGTTCCTGTTTTATCTGTTTTACCAATTACTTTTAAATCAAATTGAGGAACACCACGCACATATTCTTGATAATAAACATTTCCGTTTTGTTTTACTTCTACAATAAGTTTGCTTGCAAGTGCATTTACACAACTTAAACCCACACCATGTAGTCCACCAGAAATTTTATATCCTCCTCCGCCAAACTTACCGCCAGCGTGCAACTTTGTAAGAACTACTTCAACTGCGCTCTTGTGTTCTGTAGCGTGCATACCTGTTGGAATACCACGACCATCATCAGTGACTGTAATGCTACCATCAGCATTAATAACAACATCTATTCTTGATGCGTAACCAGCAAGGCATTCATCTACACTGTTATCAACAACTTCAATAACACAGTGATGCAAACCGCGTTCATCTGTTGAACCAATGTACATACCTGGTCTTTTTCTTACTGGTTCTAAGCCTTCTAAAACCTTAATATCCCCAGCATCATAATGTGACTGAGAAATTGTGAATTCATCTTTTTCTGCCATAAATAAAAAACTCCTTATATTTATACTTGATTATAACACAAAAAAAATAAAAAACCAAACCTTTTTTAAAAATTTTAGAAATTATATATATTATATATAAT
>CAVFEO010000062.1:0-6579 GCA_963621425.1 bacterium
TTTAGATTTATTTGAAAAATATAAGGTTGATATTGTTGTTTATGGCCACTTACACGGCACAAACTTACGCGCAACTTTATACGAAGAGCGCAACGGTATAAAATACTATTTAACAAGTTGCGACCAAGTACATAATAAACTAACACAATTGTTATAAAAAAAGCATACGCTATGTATGCTTTTTATTATATAATTTTTAATTAGTTTTAAATAACAATTAAAGGAATATATATTTCATCATCAGTATATCCTGCGTGGTTAGAAACAAGTTTTTTATCATACTTTGTTAATAGTGCTTTATTAGATACCGCAATGGCAATATAGTCACCTAAAGAATCTAGCGCAACTTGATTTACCTTGCCATCACCAAACAAATTGCTATCTAACACTTCTTTAACAGTATATAACTTAAACCATTGTGCAAAATACTTGTTAAATAAACTTTCAAACTCTTTCTTTTTTTCTGGTTTAACAAAAAAGTTTGTTGCTCGTGGCTCCATTGATGGTAATCTAATTAAACAATTAACAATATCTGGATAATCGTCAATCATAATATCTTGCGTTAACAAATGCCCATGGTCAGCAACAACAATTATAACACTATCTTCTACACGGCTTGCGAGTTCTTCAACTGCTCTGCACCTCGCGGTAACAATATCTTTAACTTCTTGGCTTCCCTCGCCACAACTGTGCAAAGTATGGTCAGGTTCATCATCATAAGCATAAATAAACTTTGTTCCGCCTTTTTTAGATATATCAACAATTCTATTGCACATATCTTCTAAATTTTCATAAGCATTATCCCCAAAAGGATATAACTTATAAGCAGAATACTTGCCCGCATTATTAATTAAATCAACAGTTTCTGGAATTAACATATTTTGCTCTTTAAAAGCATGCGCTTCTGGTAGTTTTATTTTTTCTAAATCATCTTTAGCGGTATCTCTAAAAACATTTATTATTTTATCAATGCCTTTATAATACATAGACCAGCCAAGCATACCAGTTTCTATGGGATTTAAACCCGTTTCAAACGCAGTTAAAGCAGCAACAGTTGTTGCGGGAAAAACAGTTGTAATTTTCGCTATTCTATGTTTAACCAAAAAACTATTTTCCCCTAATACTCTATCTATAATATTAGAGCCCATACCATCAAATAATATTGCTATTACATTTTTAGGCTTTTTTTGCTCTAAAATCTTATCTAAATAAACTATTGAATTATGTTTATTTGATACATTAAAATACTTTTGAATTGAACATGCAACATTAGTAATACATTCTTTATAATTATTTCTAACTAGCATACACACCATATTTTGTTTTTATTTTAAATTATTGAATTTAACTAAAATTAACAAACTTTACCACAGCAGTTTTTATATTTTTTGCCACTTCCGCAAGGACAAGGGTCATTACGAGAAACCGCCTTAGGAGCGCCAACAGGCACTCTTCTAGCCCCACTAGCACTAACAGGTGCTTGTTGAGCAGGTTGTCTAACTTCTATACGGCTATTTAAAATATACTTAGTAACATCGCTCCAAATTTCTTCAATCATTCTATCAAACATAGCACTTGCTTGCTTTTTATAAATTTGAATTGGATTTTGGTTACTATATCTCTTAATACCAACTTCGCTCTTTAAAATACTCATTGCATCAATGTGGTCCATCCACATTTTATCAACAACAATAAGCATAATAAAGCGTTCAAAATCATCATATTTTACACCCAAATCTTGAGCTTCTTTTTTGCGTTCTTCTAATATAGAAAATACATACTCTAAAACTTTATCTTTAACTTCTTCGGCAGATAATTCTTCTACAAAATCTTCTGTTACTAGGTTTGTTCCCTTTGGAAGAATAAAGTCCTCAAGTGCACTATTCAAACTTACTAAATCCCACTTGAAGTATGGGTCGGAATCGCTTATTTTTGATAGGACTACAGAAGATACTGTATTTTCTATCATTTGCATAATTTGTTCGTGAATATTAATATCTTCAAGAACCTCATTTCTTTGCTTGTAAATATTTTCTCTTTGACCGTTCATAACATCATCATATTCAAGAACATATCTTCTAATACTAAAGTTTCTTGCTTCTACACTCTTTTGCGCACGCTCAACCATTTTGGCAAGCATTCTGTTTTGAATAGGCAAATCATCTGGCAAACCTATAAAGTTTGATACAGCAATCATTCTATCGCTCATTTGCCCTTTACCAAAAAGCCTAATTAAGTCATCTTCTAAACTTATGTAGAATACAGACTCACCCGGGTCACCTTGACGACCAGCACGACCACGCAACTGGTTATCTATACGCCTACTTTCGTGGCGTTCTGTACCTATAATTAAAAGTCCGCCAAGTTCTACAACTTTTTCTTTTTCTAAAGCACACGCTTGTTCGTTTTTAGCAAACAATTCTTTGTATTCTTTTTCTATTTTTTGTAGTTTTGCATCTTTTTCTATATTATAACTTGTTGCTAAATTTATTTCTTCAAAAGTGTAGCCCTTTTGTTTTAATGTTAGGTTTGTTAAATACTCTGGGTTACCACCAAGCATAATATCTGTACCACGACCAGCCATATTAGTTGCAATTGTAACCGCACCAATTCTACCTGCTTGAGCAATAATATCTGCTTCTAGTGCGTGATTTTTAGCATTTAATACAGAGTGCTTAATTTTCTTTTTCTTTAAAAGTGCAGATAACTCTTCACTTTTATCAATAGTAATTGTACCAATTAAAATTGGCCTACCAAGTTTATGTTGCGCTTCCACCTCATCAGCAACTGCTTGAAGTTTTGCATCTTTTCTTTTAAACAAAATGTCGACTCTATCTTTTCTTTGCACTGGCTTATTTGTAGGGATACACACAACATCAAGGCCATAAATTTTAATAAATTCTTGCTCTTCTGTTTTTGCGGTACCTGTCATACCAGACATTTTTTTGTAAAGCCTAAAATAGTTTTGGAAAGTAATTGTTGCTTGAGTTTTATTTTCGTTTTTAATTTCAAGGCCTTCTTTTGCTTCTATTGCCTGATGCAAACCTTCAGAGAATCTACGCCCTTGAAGTGCACGCCCAGTAAATTCATCAACAATAATAATTTCGCCATTTTCCACCATATATACACTATCTTTTTTCATAAGATAATTTGCACGCAAAGCGTTGTTAATGTGGTGGTTCAATTCTATATATTGAATGTCAGATATGTCGTCAATTTTAAAGAACTTTTCTGCTTTAGCAACGCCTTGTTCTGTTAAGATAATAGTTTTTTCTTTTTCATCTAAAACATAATCATCTTCGCTTAAACTTTTAGCAAACTTATCTGCAGTAATATACATATCACTACTTTTCATTCCTCTACCAGAAATGATTAAAGGCACCCTTGCCTCATCAATAAGTACGCTATCAATTTCGTCCACAATAACAAAGTTTAGCCCTCTTTGAACGCGTTGATTTTTATTTCTAACCATATTATCACGCAAGTAGTCAAAGCCAAACTCGTTGTTATTACCATACACAATATCGCAATCATACATACGCTTTTTAACATCTGGCGTCATTTGGTTTAACAAGATACCCACAGACATACCTAAAAATGTGTATAACTTTCTTAAAATTTCTGCTTGTGTTTGAGCAAGATAATCGTTTACGGTTACAACATGAACACCTTTACCCGTTAAAGCGTTTAAATATGCCGGCAATGTTGCAACTAGCGTTTTACCTTCACCGGTTCTCATTTCTGCAATTCTACCTTGGTGCAAAGCAACCCCGCCCATAAGTTGAACCCTGAAATGCCTCATATGTAAAACTCTTTCACTTGCTTCTCTAACAACAGCAAAAGCATCTGGCAACAAATCATCTAATGTTTCGCCAGAAGCAAGCCTTTGTTTTAAAATTGGTGTTTGACCAGCAAGTTCTTCATCACTCATAGCCTTGTACTTATCACTTAAAGCCTCAATGCCATCTACAATTTTGCCTATCTTTTTTAACGCTTTTTTGTTTTCTCTTTCTTCTATAAATTTAAAAAGTCCCATACAACACCTCAAATATAATATAACAATATTATACAGTATAAATTTTAAAAGAGCAAACAATTATGTTATTTTGATGCATTTTTTAAAAATGTTTTTAATTAGTTTTAACAACACGCACCACAAGTATAGTTACATCATCTCTAACATCTCCCTTACACATAAGTTTTGCGCGCTCGCCAATACTTGTTGCAACCTCTTGAGGAGAATACTCTTCTAAATGATTAATATACATATACAAACTGTCTAACCCACCAAAACATTCGCTAACGCCATCTGAACACAAAATAATAAGGTCGCCATCTTCAACGGCACTTTTTTGCACATTGGCTTTAAGTTCCTCAACCACGCCAAGTGGAAGTGCCATACCTTCTATTATTGTAGTGTTTTTTTCATGCTTGATGTAAGACTGGCTAGCACCAAGTTTTACCATATCAATAAACGCATTTTTTAAATCTATCACACACAAATCTAGTGTGGCAAAATCATCAAGTTGATTAATACACACAAGTTTGTTTACACTACTTAAAACAATATCGTTATCAAACCCAGCCTTATAAAAATTTTCTATAACGCTAATAGTAAGTTCGCTATTGCGTTTTGCTTTTTCGCCATGCCCCATACCATCTGATATAGCCATTAAAAATTTATCGTTACCAAGTGGCAACAAACTATAACAATCGCCACTCACTTCCATTCCATTTTTGTTCATACTAAAAAGTCCGCACATAACACAATATAATGGCTTTGGCTCTAAAATAATGCTTAACCAGCCAGTTGTATCACTTGGTACGCACTTTACAATACTTACTTTTTGCCCAACAACAAAACTTATTTCTTGTTCTATATTGGCATTACTTGCTTCTGAACTTTTAACAAGAAGTGCAATGGATTGCACATTCCCTTTGGTGCCATACACAACCGCCTCTGCACAACTAACTGCAGATTTTTCCAGTGCCTCTATAATTTGGTTTTCTAGATTGTTGCTACCTTCAATTTTATTATCAAAATCTAGCGATAGGTTTTGCATTATTTTTGCAACCCCGCATAATTGGTCCGCAATAAGAAGTCTACTATTATCTAAATTTTTTATCATTGTGTTGTATTGTTTATATTGACTTACAAGTTTGTTAATAAGAGTTATAATCTGTGATGTTTTTAAGCAATTGTTTGCCATATTTGATGTAACATCAATTAAACTAATTCTGCCTTTTTCAAATGCAAGGTTCATAAGTGTTTCAACCTCTTTTTTCACACCGGCAAAGCGTGAACATTTACTCCTATCTTTACATCTATTGCAAATTTTATTGTACACTTCTTCTATAAGCAAACTTTTTGCATCTTCTATAGGTATATCCCCTTTAAGCATTTTTTTAAAAACCAAATCCAGTTCAAAAAACACATTCGATAAATCCATTAATTTTGCTTTAGCAAGCATTCTGTTTCTGTTGGCTAAATCTCTTATGCTGTAATCATTGTTATCATCTATAAACATAAGTTTAAGCATCTGCGCCTTTTTACCTGTTATGCAAAATTGCATTATGCAGGCAATAACACTTTGAAGTGTTGTCATATATGTAAAAAACGGCAAGCAGTTAAAATAAAGCCCCAAAACGCATTCTGTAATTATAACCCCCAAACAAGAATAAATGGAAGTTTTCCCCTGTAAAAAACTTGCAACAAGCCCAAGTAAAACAAAAAGTGCAATATAAGACAAATCTGCACAAGCAAGTACTGCGCCCAACCCGTACATAATGCTAAACACTATGCAGTGGCTTGCCTTTGTTATTTTGCTTGAAACAAGTATGCTAAAAACACCAACTAAATTATAAACGCTTATATAAGGTATGTTCACACAACTTATCCCACCAGCCATAACCATAATGGTAAAGCAAAGTGCAAAACATTCGCTAGCTTTCATTCTATATAAAAAAGGTTGAGCCTTTATTGCAACAATAAACATTTTAAAAATATAAAAACTTGTTACGCTTAAACAAATGTATAAAACAGCAAGAACCTGCTCGCTTAAAACAAACACATATGTATATAAGTAAACAATTTGACTTATTAAAAATAATGCAATTTGTGCCCACTGTTTAAAACAGCATTTTTTATCTTGCAAAACTTTAATAATACACATAAATAAAAGAGCAAAAACAAGCGAGCCTACTTGCCAAATATTTAACGAAAAAACACATTGAACTACTAATGTTAAAACGCCTACAACATATTTGTTATAACCCGCCATAATAAGTGCGCAACTAAAAGCAACAAAAAAAGGAAAAACAACCCCCTGCACACTAGACAAATAGGTTAAAAGAATGCCAATAAAAATTATTATGCCACTTCTAATAAAACTTAAACTTTTTTGCATACACCACCCCAAAATAATCGCTAAAAAGCACGAAAATTTGCTTTTTAAACATCTTTTAACATTTTAAATTATTTTAAATATGGCAATGCATAAAACTTTTATATAAAAAAATCGTACTTTGTCAAAAAAGCCTTATATTTGTTTACAAATTGCAAATAATAATGTTATAATG